>NZ_CAMLMK010000086.1 GCF_946481155.1 uncultured Flavobacterium sp. | reverse complement strand
AAACACTTTTGGGTAAAACTCAAGTTTTGTTAATCTGTCTACCTGATAATCTTCCGGTTCCAATATTAACGTGCCGTCGCGGTCTATAAATAAAACTTTTTGTGCCATTATAACATTTTTAATGTATTGATCAGTAGTTGATTTTCTCCTGATGTGCCAATTGAAATTCGAAGACAATCAGTACATAAAGGATCATTGTTTCTGTTTCGGATTACAATACCTTTTTCCAGTAATTGTTTATATCTTAAAGCGGCATTATCCGTTTTTATCAGTATGAAGTTAGCATCGCTTTCGTATACTTTTCGAATGTAGCTTACTTGAAGTAATTGTTTAATTAAAGTATTCTTTTCCTCTTTTATTAAGTTGATTCTATACTTAATTAAATCAGGATTCGTTAACACATTTAAAGCCATTGCCTGTGATAAAACATTTACGTTATATGGCGGCTTAATCTTAGTCAGGATCGAAACAATTTCCGCTGAAGCATATAAAATTCCCATTCGGATTCCAGCCATACCACAAGCCTTGGAAAGCGTTTGTGTTATCACTAAATTTGGATAGCCGGAGAGTCTGGTAAGCCAGCTTTCGTTCTCGGAAAAATCTATATACGCTTCGTCCAAAACCACTAATCCCCTGAAACACTGCAATAAAGTTACGATAGATTCTTCTGAAAAGGAATTCCCTGTCGGATTGTTTGGTGAACATAGGAAAATCATTTTCGTATTTACATCTATGGCTTTTAAAATAGCTTCGACTTGCGGCTGAAATTTTTCAGATAATAAAATTTCCCTGTTTTCCACAGCATTTATAGACGCCAAAACACTATACATTCCATACGTTGGAGGTAAGGTGATTATGTTATCTTTATTGGGCTCGCAAAAGGTCCTGAACAATAAGTCCAATACTTCATCGCTCCCATTCCCCAGAAGAATCTGATTTGGAGTAACCTGTTTCTGTTTTGCCAAAACCGTTTTTACGGCTTTTTGCTGCGGATCAGGATAGCGGTTTACGCCATTTTCAAAAGGACTTTCATTAGCATCCATAAAAACCATCTTTATATTGAAATCCTTAAATTCATCTCTCGCCGAGGAATATGGTTTCATTTTTAAGATATTTTCCCTTATGATGTTATTTACGCTGAACTCTTTCATCTTCTTATTTTTAAAGCATTTAATCGTAATGTCACTGCATTTTTGTGTGCCTGCAATCCTTCGGCTTCGGCCATAACCTCAATGGATTTTCCAATATTCAGCATGCCTTGTTCGGAAATTTTCTGAAAAGTCATTGCTTTTAGAAAGCTATCAAGATTCACACCGCTGTAGTTTTTTGCAAAACCGTTTGTTGGCAGGGTATGATTGGTTCCTGAAGCATAATCCCCGGCACTTTCAGGAGTAAAATTTCCAATGAAAACAGACCCCGCATTGCTAATTCCATCAACATAAAAATCTTCATTTTCTGCCGCAATTATGAAGTGTTCCGGTGCATATTCATTGATAAAATCCAAAGCAATCGTATCATTTTCGACAAAAATCAATTTTGAAGTGCTGATTGCTTTTTCTGCAATTTCCTGACGGGGAAGCAATTTCATTTGTCGTGTTACTTCGTTTTCGACTAAATCCATCATTTCTGCTGATGTTGTAACCAATATAACTTGACTGTCCGGACCGTGTTCCGCCTGGCTTAATAGATCGGAAGCTACAAAAGCGGGATTAGCACTTTCATCGGCCACAACCAATAGTTCCGAAGGCCCTGCCGGCATGTCTATTGCAATACCAAATTGTGTAGCTAATTGTTTGGCAGCGGTTACAAATTGGTTTCCCGGACCGAAGATCTTTGATACTTTCGGGATGCTTTCTGTACCGAATGTCATTCCTGCAATGGCCTGAATCCCTCCGGCTTTGAAGATTTTAGTTACCCCACATAAGTTCGCGGTATATAAAATTGCAGGGTTAATGTTCCCGTTTTTATCCGGAGGCGAGCATAATACAATTTCCTTACAGCCTGCTAATCGTGCCGGAATAGCCAGCATCAGCACCGTCGAAAACAAAGGCGCTGAACCTCCGGGAATGTACAGACCTACTTTTTGGATCGCGCGTTTTTCCTGCCAACACTTTACGCCTTCTGTGGTTTCAATTTCAATTTTGCTTGTTTTTTGTGCTTCGTGGAATTTCTCAATATTTGATTTAGCCAGTGCTATCGCTTCTTTAAGTTCGTCGGAAATCAAATTTTCGGCAATAAGAATTTCATTTTCTGAAACTTCAAATTCTTTCAGATCTACGCCATCGAAATACGAAGTATATTTTGAGATGGTCCAGTCTCCTTTAGCTTTTACTTCTCTAAAAATACTTTTTACGGTTGCATTAATCGCGTTTAAATTCTTTACCGGCCTTTCTGAAATTTTCGGCCAGCTTTCTTTACTTGGGGAATAAATTTTGTTCATTTTCGGTTATTTAGTTAGTAGTTATAATACCATTTTTTCAATTGGGCATACCAGAATTCCTTCCGCACCTAAATCCTTTAATTGGTCGATCACCTCCCAAAATTTATCTTCATCGATTACGGATTGAATGCTGCTCCAGCCCTCTTCGTTTAAAGGGACAACTGTAAGGCTTTTTAAGACCGGTAATACTTTTGATATGGATTCGATTTCCGTATTAGGGACATTCATCAGTATGTATTTTGATTTACGAGCTCTTAAAACGGATTGAATTCTAAAGCGTAATCTATTAAGAACCAACTCTTTTTCAGCTGAAATTTGTGGAGAAACGGCTAGAACGGCTTCACTTTTTAATATAATTTCAACTTCTTTCAGGTTGTTTTTAAAAAGCGTGCTTCCGCTGGAAACAATATCTACAATAGCATCGGATAATCCTATGTTTGGAGCAATTTCAACAGAGCCTGAAATTTTGTGAAGCTCGACATTTACACCTTTGGAATCGAAGTAGTTAAGTACTGTATTTGGATAAGAAGTAGCTATCTGCAAGCCGTTAAGATCTTCAATTGATGTATATTCAAACGCTTTGGGCACCGCAACGGAAACCCTGCATTTTGAAAAACCTAATCGCTCTGCTATTTGGATGTTTAATCCTTTCTCGATTAGTAGATTGTCACCAACGATAGCAATATCTACTACTCCGTCAATGAGGTATTGCGGAATGTCGGAGTTTCTTAGGAAGAGCACTTCCAAAGGAAAATTTGAGGCTTTGGTTTTGAGCTGATCATTGCCGTTTTCTACGGAAATACCACAGTCTTTCAGGATTTTGAGGCTGTCGTCAAAAAGACGTCCTGATTTTTGAATTGCAATTTTTAAAGTGTTCATTTTAGTTAGGGTTTAAAATGAGTACACCAAATGCGCGTCAGACTGAAAAGAAAAACCCGTTTGATGTACTCAAACGGGTTTTAAAAAATATATGATTTATACACATACCATTATCACTTCGCTTGAGCGGAGAAATGATGATGATGATGTAATTGATTTAAAAACATATTTTGTGTTTTGATGCTGCAAATGTATAATTAAAAATATCAGTTTTGCAACATTTTTTTTAAATTTAATAAGAATCGTCTGTTTTACCTTCTTTTTCCGCCTCCTGATTTTCAGTATTTTCAGTAGATGACGCTTCATTTCCTCTAATCTCAGTGTGACGGATTTCGCCTCCGCTGGTTGCAACATTTTTGGATAAAACTGCAGTCGCCATTGCTAAAGCCAAAGTAATATATCCAAAGATTGCAGCTTTAGAATAATTTTTAATCGATGTGATTAAAGCGATTAAAGCCATAATTCCAGTCCCGTACAATACAAGAATAAACTTCTCAGCCATTTCCTCGTGTTCATGGATTAATTTGCCGGATGTACCCATTTCTTCAAGAATTTCCTCCGCTCCTTCTCCGGTTCGCATGGACAATAAACCGAAAATAGCTGAAATGACAAATAAAACATAAGCCGTATGCTGAACGCCCTTGCTCTTAAGCAACAAACCGGCAATCAGGATTCCTAATCCGAAAATTACTCCTATAAGGGGGAAATGGTTAACAATTAAATGTAAATGTGCATCATTCATAGTACTTGGTTTTAAATTATAATAATCCGTTATATTTTCTGGTAAACCATTCCCCGGCAAGCGATACAACTAAAAGCACCAGCAACCAAACCCAGTCGATTAAAGGAATTTGCTTGATTAAGGCTTTTTCGGTTGGTTTATAGTTTTCATTACTCGACAGGAAATCAATCAGCTGATCGATTTGGCTTGGATAATACATTTTTCCGTTGGTATTGGAAGCCAATTGATTAAGCCTGGAAACATCCGGGTTTACAAACTGCTTTTCTATTTCAAAATCCAGCACTTCAAAATTCCCGGAATATTTCGTTTTCGAATTGTTTTCTGTAACAGTAAAACTGTAATTTCCATGCTCTAATCCGTCGAAACTGACTTTATACTCGTTGTTCCCTTTCAAGAAATCATATGATTGTACCGTATTCGTTTTTTTGTTTTTAAGTTGAATGGTTAATCGCGCATTTTCTTCAAACTCATAGTTTTTGTTGAAATACTGCGCTGCTATTTCAATGCTTTCCCCAGAATTATAAAAGCTTTCATGTGAAACAACTAATGATTTTTTGGCAGCATTCGTACCCAAATACTGAATGATCTTATCTGTAAAAATATCAAACTGCTCGAATGATTTGGTTTTCAGATGGTTTTCCATGCGCCATTTCCAGATGTTTTCCCCAAAGAGATAAGCGTTTCGCTTCATCCCGTTTTCAGCGAAAGTTAGCAGCGGATTATCAGTGGAAATATTTCTTATTCTTGCTTTTAAAAGCGTATTTGAATTCTCTTTCAATGTAATTGTACCGAAAGGATGCTGCAACGGCGGAAACTGCTCAAAACCAATATTGTCCAATGCAAACGAATTGAACTGAGAATTGAAGTCGGCCGAATAATCCTCGGTCTGACCTGAAACTTTAAACTCCACCTGATTTTGGTATTGGCTTAAAAGGTTAAAATCGGTGTTGGTTCCGGTAACAACCCAAGTGTTTGTCTGCAGGTTTTTATTCTGGTCAAGAATGGATTTAAACTCGGAGGCTGGTTGATATAAAATCAAAATATTATAATCTCGTAATGATTTGATTTCGTTTGGTTTAAGAATAGTTACTTTACGTTGTTGATTAGCTTCAATGGAGCGTTTAATTGCACCCAAATCCGGATGATTTATTGCTGAAATCAATGCAATTTCAGAACGCTGATCAATCACTTCGACCGCAAAATTCTTAACATTATTGTATTTGTTTTTTTCTGCTTCTGAGGAGGAAATAACGGCTTTGCAGGTCTGTACTCCCACACTGCTTGCATTCAGTAAAACAGAGATCACATGCGCTTTATTTGATGGAGAAAACGAAACATTTTGTTTATGAACCGTAGCATTGCCCTGCTGGATACTGAAAGTTGCGTTCACCGCTTTATTTCCATTATATTGAAGAAATACTTCTACAGGGAATTTATTCTTCAGGAAGGCATATTTGTTTACGTTAAGCTGATTGATTTTCAGATCTAAAAATGTCGTGGTATCCCCTAAAACTACTGGATATACTGAAGTATTTTGCTGAAAGCTATAAACATAATCGTTTCCAATGGTCTGATTTCCATCGGTTAACATCACTACAGGATAATGCTGGTTGCGGTAAAACTGCTTTAAATTCTGCGCAGCCTGATCAATGTGCGTTTGCTTTCCTTTGAAATCCAGCTCGTTACCCGATTGAAAATCAGCATCAAAACGATATAACTGGACATCGTATTTGTCTTTCAGCTTACTATTTTCTTCGATTTTTTTAGAAATTTCCTTAGCCAAAGCATCTTGTCCTAATTCCCGAATCGATTGTGAATTGTCTACAATTACAGGCAGTGGTGTTTTCGTCACTTCGAATGTCTTTCTTGAAATAATGGGATTAATCAATAAGACAAAAATGGAAAGCAGCGAAATAAAACGCAAAAAAGCCAAAAACAGATTCACTTTCGAATCGCTTTTGGCTTTATATAGATATTGGTAAAACGACAAAGCTGCAGCAATTAATACAGATAGTAATAAAAGTAAAATGGTGCTTGTTGTCATTTTTGATTATTATGTTATTTGGTTATTCGTCTATAAAAACTCCTAACTCCTACATTTATAACTTATAATTAAGTTAACATTCCACCATCTACATTTAGTACCTGACCGGTAATATAAGCTGACATGTCACAAGAGAAAAATACACAGGCATTGGCCACATCCTCAGGTGTTCCGCCACGTTTTAAAGGCAGACCATCTCTCCATCCTTTAACCACTTCGTCACTTAATTTAGCAGTCATTTCCGTTTCGATGAAGCCCGGGGCAATTACGTTACAACGAATATTACGGGAACCTAATTCAAGCGCAACTGATTTTGAAAAACCGATTACACCCGCTTTTGAAGCTGCATAATTCGTCTGACCGGCATTTCCTTTAACACCAACAACAGAACTCATGTTGATGATAGAACCGGCGCGGTTTTTAAGCATTATTTTCTGAACTGCTTTCGTCATGTTGAAAACAGATTTCAGGTTTACGTCGATAACAGTGTCGAAATCTTCTTCAGAGATTCTCATTAACAGGTTATCTTTTGTAATTCCGGCATTGTTTATTAAAATATCGATATTTCCGAAGTCCGCAATAACGGCATCAACTAATTGTTGTGCTTCATTAAAATCGGCTGCATTGGATTGGTATCCTTTCGCCTTAACCCCTAAAGCGGTTAATTCATCTTCTAATTCCTTTGCTGCTGCGGCAGACGAACTGTATGTAAAAGCTACGTTAGCACCTTGTTTTGCAAATACTTCAGCAATTCCTCTACCAATTCCCCTACTCGCTCCTGTAATAATTGCGGTTTTTCCTTCCAGTAATTTCATATTATTAGTTTAGTTTTATTTGTAAATAATTACAGCGCTCAAATATATTGCTATTTTAAATTAAAAAAAAATCAATAGGCCTTTAAACTTTAAACCGTTTTTGTAGTCCAATTATTTATCTTTACTATTAAGATGAGACAGCTTTCCGTTGATTTTGCCTCTGTATATAATGAATATTGCAAATTAGTCTATAATGTTGCACTCAATTATGTGCAAAATACTGAAGACGCTGAAGAAATCACTCAGGATGTTTTTGTCAAATTACATCAATCTTTGGGGCAGTTTAATGAAAAATCGACACTAAAGACCTGGATTTATAAAATCACTGTAAATCAATGCCTCGATTTCATCAAACATAAAAACAGTAAAAAACGCTTCTTTATTTTTGGTAAAAAAACCGAATCTGTAACAGTTATAGGAAACATCACCACTTTTGAACATCCCGGGATTTTATTGGAAAACAAAGAACAGGCGGAAATTCTTTTCAAGACAATCAATGAATTGGCAGACAATCAGAAAACGGCTTTCATCCTTTCCAAACTCGACGGCCTTTCCAATCCGGAGATTGCAGCGATTATGGAAATAAGTATTTCTTCCGTAGAATCTTTGGTTTTTAGAGCCAAAAACAATTTAAAAGAAAAATTAAGCGATAAATTTGAACAGTACCGCAAGAAAAAATAAAAAAAGTCGTCTAAGTAAGTATGGAAAGAGAGCAATTCATAAATGAAGTATTAAACAGCGTTGATGCTATCCAAAAAGTCAGCCCTTCAGGGGATTTGTACTTTAAGATAGAGCAGCGGATCAACAATCAAACCGTTCCTGCCAGAGTCATTTGGATGGTAGCGGCTTCCATCGTTGTGTTACTAACGATCAATATCATTGCTTTTGGAAGTAAAGCTAAAACGGATAGCGATTTGGAAATAACTTTAGCAACGACATTAAACAAAAGCAATCAATTGTACTAAGAATTATGGACAAGATAAAATTATTAACCTTCAGCGTTATAGCTCTTTTGTTTCTGAATCTTGCAACGTTAGGCTATTTGTTTTTATCGGGTGGTAAAGCTTCCAGGATCGATGGTCATGATCGTCATATGGGAAAACCGATGCCGAGGGAAATCATTATCATGAAGCTTAATTTTGATGATAATCAGATTGCTGAATATGATAAAACCATCAAAACTCACCAAAAAAATATAGCTGATCTGGACAGCTCAATTAGGGAAACAAAAAATGAATTGTATCAGGAGTTAAAAAGCGAATCGGCTAATAATCAGAAGAAAGACAGCCTGATCTCAGCGATTTCAACGTATCAAAGTCAGATTGAAACCACGCATTTCAATCATTTTCTGGAAATTAAAAAGATATGTCATCCTGATCAATTGGATAAATATATGGAGCTTACAGATGAACTGTCAAAAATATTTTCCCATCCCCCAAGACCTAAACGCTAATGCTTAAGAATCTGTTATTTCTTCTCCTGTTGCTTTTTTGCTTTCCTGGAGCAATGGCTCAGGTGGAAAACGATTCTTTGCGTCTTAAGCTTAACCTTCGTTTTGCAGCAGAAACGTTGCAGTTAAACAAAACATATCTTTCTGAAAATAAGGATACTGTTACTTTTACAACGGTTAAATTTTATATTTCAAAAATCCAGCTTCATTTTAAAGATAAAAGCATTTTTACTGAAAAATCCAGCTTTCATCTGATTGATCTTGAAAACCCTAAATCACAGGTAATATCTCTCTGTAGGAATGAAAACAAAAAGATTGACAAGATCACTTTTAACATTGGAATCGACAGCTTAACCAGTACTTCAGGCGCTTTAGAAGGCGATTTGGATCCTGCTAACGCGATGTACTGGGCTTGGCAGAGCGGTTATATAAATTTGAAAGTGGAAGGCGTTAGTCCGAGTTGCATTACCCGAAAAAATGCATTTCAGCTTCATATCGGAGGTTACCTTCCGCCCTATTATGCGTTGCGTCAGATAGAATTGTTTCCAAAACAGAATTCTTTATCAGTTGTTGCAGATCTATCTAAAATATTCCAAAACGTAAAGCTGGCTGATCAAAACAGCATTATGATTCCAGGGAAAGAAGCCATGAAAATTGCAGATTATGCTGCGGAAATGTTTACTGTAGAATGAAAAAGGCAAGACTATATATCTTTGGTATCATTATCATCACTACATTGATTTTTTCTTTTAAAAAGATAAATTCGACGCCGTTGTATTTTGATATTCCAAAAGGATGGCCGAAACCTCATTATAATTTTAATAAAAATCCTTTAACGGAAGAAGGATTTCGGTTGGGAAGAAAATTGTTTTATGATCCGCTTTTATCCAAAGACAATACGATTTCCTGCGCAAGTTGCCATTTACAGGCGACCGGATTTACTCATGTCGACCATGATTTAAGCCACGGAATTGAAGGGAGAATTGGAACACGCAATTCTGCAACGATAATGAATCTGGCATGGTCGGAAAACTTTATGTGGGACGGCGGAGTCAATCATTTGGATGTGCAACCGTTAGGGCCAATTACAAGTCCTTCTGAAATGGATGAAACACTTGAAAATGTAGTGGCTAAACTAAAATCGGATCCTAATTATGTTTCCATGTTTGAAAACGCTTTCGGCAGCAGGAAAATTACCGGTCAGCTTACATTAAAAGCCCTATCGCAATTTATGGTAATGCTGAAAACATCAAATTCTAAATATGACAAAGTACTCCGAAAGGAAGCTGTTTTTACTGAGAGTGAGCAAAACGGTTATACTTTATTCAAAAAGAACTGTGCCTCGTGTCATACCGAACCATTATTCACGAATGGCGGCTTGGAAAACAACGGGCTTCCTCTTGATGTCGATTTAAAAGATTTAGGCAGAATGAAAATTACGCAAAATCCCAAAGATTCACTTAAATTTAAAGTACCAACACTCCGAAATATTCAGTTTACATTTCCTTATATGCATGACGGTAGGTTCAAAACACTTACAGAAGTCGTAAAACACTATAATTCCAGCATTGTAAAAAGCAAAACATTGTCAAAACAATTATCCCGTGAAATGAATTTAACCGACAACGAGCGTGTTGATTTAGTGGCGTTTTTAAAAACACTGACCGATAAAGAATTCCTCTTTGATCCAAAATTCTCTTATCCTTCAAAATAAATTTAGTTTCATGCAAGAATAAAAAAGTTTTGTCGTCTAAGCTTTTAGAACCAAAACTCAATCTATGAATAAATTTATTTTATTGTTCGGATGCTTTTCGATAAGCGTATCCACATTCTCCCAGACCAATCCAATTATTACAGGCTGGTTGCGAAACACCACAGGAATAACCGGGCGTCATTATGTTTCGGGAAACTCCACTCCTATTAACGATGCTGTTTTGGCCAATGTGCAGACAGTTCAGTATTCCACTAACTGGGTTTATGTAAGTACGAATGGAATTCCTGCTTATATCACCGGGCCTTTTCTGGATGGTAATCCTTCATTGGCTTCAAGTCAGAATGCGATTTTCAAATTTCCTTTAGTTCCAACGCAAAATACAGGAACGTTAACCGCTACAACGGCCGGAAATATTGGTCTGTTTAAAAATGGTGTCGCACTATTTGATTACAGAGACGGTGTTTCCTATAAGAATTCAACAAGTACAATCGCAGGCGGTCCTTTAGGAGGAACTGGTGACGGTGTTTGGAATCGTGACGCTGTGCCGGCCGAAAAAGCTGGATTTGACTGTAATAAAGCGCATCCGGCTATGGGGAATTACCATCATCATCAAAATCCAAGTGCGTATAATCTGGATCTTACTGTTATTTCTACAATTTGTTCAACCTATCCCGCTGATGGCTTATACGTTATAAATTCGTCGCAGCATTCGCCACTATTAGGATTCGCTTATGACGGTTTCCCTATTTATGGTGCTTATGGTTATGCTAATGCCGATGGAACCGGTGGAATTGTCAGAATGAAATCCGGATTTCAGTTGCGGAATATAACTACCAGAACTCATTTGTATGACGGGACCAATGTAACTGATGGGCCGGCTGTTAACACCACTTATCCTTTAGGTTATTTTAAAGAAGATTATGAATTTGTTTCTCATCCGACAGACCCAAGTTATTTAGACATCCATAACGGCAGGTTTTGTGTAACGCCCGAATATCCTGGTGGGATTTACTGCTATTTTACTACTGTGGATGCCAATCATAATTCGGCTTATCCTTATGCAGTTGGACCCACATTTTACGGAAATAAAACTGCCGTGAAAGTGACTTCCATTTCTGAATCGACTACAACTTTAAGTACGACTGGTTTCTTCGAAAATAATCTGAAAGTAACAATTTATCCGAACCCTGCGCAGGAATTCATTGCCATTCAAACCGATGCTGCCGAGAACAATTTAGATGTACAACTGATAGATGAATTAGGGAAAGTGGTTAAAGAAAGTAAAAT
>NZ_CAMLMK010000085.1 GCF_946481155.1 uncultured Flavobacterium sp. | reverse complement strand
AATATCCAAAGTCAGGTAAAGCAAACCGACTTCAACTTTATGATCGATTATACACCCGGAAGGAAAACAATCGGTCATGGTGTAGAGCGCCAGAATGTGGATTATAATTTCCCACGGGTTTTTGTCAATTACACAAGCGGAATGAAAGGAATTTTCAATAGTGATTTCGACTATCAGAAGTTGCAGTTGTATTACAGGCATCCTATTATTATAGGCGGATTCGGAAGATTGTTCCCAACTTTTGAAACCGGTAAGATTTTTGGAAAAGTGCCGCTGGGCCTAATGGGCGTTATTCCTGGAAACCAATCCTATTTCCAGATTGACAACACCTATAATTTAATGAATTACTATGAGTTTGTAGCCGATGAATATGCCTCAGTTCATCTGGAACATCATTTCAACGGACGACTTTTCTCAAGAGTGCCACTATTGCGAAAACTGAACTGGAGGGAAATTATTGGAATAAAAGGCGTGTACGGAACAGTATCCGACGAGAATATTGCAATAAATGCTTCCGGATTAACCTATCGCGCACCGGTGGACGGCTATTGGGAATACCATGCGGGAGTAGGAAACATCTTTAAGTGTTTCCGTCTGGATTTCTGCTGGAGAGGTAGTTATTTAAACTTGCCGGATGCAAACAAATTTGGTATTAAAGGATCCTTCGGGTTTTATTTCTAATGGAGAGTGCAGTTGATTTTCTTCTCGAAAAAGACGAGAAATTCCGTTTCATCTTCAACAAATACGGGAAGCCGACGTTTGTGAAACGCCCAACCGGATTTGAGACATTATGTTTGCTGATCTTAGAACAACAGGTTTCCATCGATTCAGCGAAAGCTACTTTTAATAAAATCAAAATCGCTATTCCGGATTTTACCCCGGAAAGAATCGTGCTGTTTCCCGATGAGGATTTTCGCGCTTGCGGAGTAAGCCGTCAGAAAACAAAATATATGAAAGCGCTTTCCCAGGCCATACTAGATAAAGAATTGGATTTGGAAAGCCTTGCTGCTAAGGATGCGGAAACTGTTCGCGAAGAATTAATAAAAATAAAAGGTATAGGGCACTGGACTATAGATGTCTATCTGATGTTCTGCCTGCAATCGCCGGATATTATTCCGCTTGGAGATATTGCGGTGGTGAATACCATCAAAGAACTTTTCGATATCCATGAGAAAGAAGCCATGGCTGT
This sequence comes from uncultured Flavobacterium sp., assembly GCF_946481155.1. The sequence continues at coordinate 10,364 of NZ_CAMLMK010000085.1, read as the reverse complement.
TTACGCTGAAAACTGGAAACCGCACCGCTCGGCAGCGACATTTTTCCTGTGGCATTATTACCTTCAGAAAAGAGGCCGGAAACAACCATATTAAAACCGCATTAACATATTGCTAAATCTCCTTTTTTAAAGTCAAAATTTCTTGTTAGTAAGGTGATAAAGTCCTACTTTTGCACCCTCAAAATTAAAGAATAAAGAAATGACAGCAGATAAAATGACCACATTTGATGTGTTAGTTGAAATCCCGCGCGGAAGCAGAAATAAATACGAATACGATTTCGAATTAAAAAGAATGCGTTTTGACAGAATGCTTTTCTCGTCAATGATGTACCCTGCAGATTACGGATTTATCCCGGAAACATTAGCATTAGACGGTGACCCGTTGGATGTTTTGGTATTGGTAAACGAGCCAACATTCCCAGGATGCGTGATGGAAGTAAAGCCAATCGGTGTTTTCCACATGGCAGATGACAAAGGACCGGATGAGAAAGTTATTTGCGTACCGGTTTCAGATCCAATCTGGAATAAATTGAATGATTTGTCAGATATGAACCCGCACCTGGTAAAAGAAATCGAGCACTTCTTCCAGGTATACAAAGATTTGGAAAACAAACAGGTTGATGTAGAAGGATGGGGCGATGTAAACGATGCAAAACGAATTTTGAAGGAATGCGTGGATCGTTTCAATGCTTTAGAAAACAAACCGGAAGGCTTATTCAGCATCAAGTAATTTAGGGATTCCTAAAATTTTATAAAAAAAGCAATATTCTGAAAAGAGTATTGCTTTTTTATTTGTTTATGTTTCTATATATTTACGAAATTAACAAAAAATACCAAAAACAAATTTTATGGAATCAATGATGATTTATGTGCCGGTAGTAATGGCACTACTGGGGCTCGCGTTTATGTGGGTCAAAAGGAGTTGGGTTTTAAAACAGGATGCCGGAGATGGGAAAATGAAAGAGATTTCGGATCACATCTATGAAGGGGCCCTGGCTTTTCTTAAAGCAGAATACAGATTATTAGCTGTCTTTGTTGTTGGAGCGAGTGCCGCTTTGGCAGCAGTTTCTTTTATAGTGCCGACAACACATATCTTAATTGTCGTTGCCTTTGTTTTCGGAGCCTTCTTTTCAGCGCTTGCCGGAAACATGGGAATGAAGATTGCCACTAAAACAAATGTAAGAACTACACAAGCCGCACGTACCAGTTTGCCTCAGGCATTGAAAGTGTCTTTCGGCGGTGGTACCGTAATGGGACTTGGCGTTGCCGGTTTAGCAGTTTTAGGATTGACATCGTTCTTTATTTTCTTCTTCCATTTCTTTATGAATGGGGTTTGGGAATCCGTAATGATAGATGGGGTTACAAGAACACCGTCCGAATTAATGACAATCGTACTTGAAACGTTAGCAGGTTTCTCTTTAGGAGCTGAATCTATCGCCTTGTTTGCCCGTGTGGGTGGAGGAATCTATACAAAAGCAGCCGATGTGGGCGCCGACTTAGTAGGAAAGGTAGAAGCCGGAATCCCGGAAGACGATCCCCGTAACCCTGCTACAATTGCAGATAACGTGGGAGATAACGTAGGTGACGTTGCCGGTATGGGCGCCGATTTATTCGGGTCGTATGTGGCAACCGTTTTAGCAGCCATGGTATTGGGTAATTATGTTATTAAAGATATGGGCGGAAGCATTCAGGATGCCTTCGGCGGAATAGGACCAATCTTATTGCCGATGGCAATTGCCGGTTTCGGAATTTTATTCTCCATTATCGGAACAACCTTGGTAAAAATCACCAGTAATGATGCTAAAGAAAAACAGGTTCAGGGTGCATTGAATGTCGGAAACTGGGTTTCTATCATCTTAACAGCAATCGCATGTTTCTTCCTTGTGCGTTATATGCTGCCGGAAGTAATGTCCATGAAATTCTACGGTGAGGCCGCACAACAGATTTCTTCGATGCGTGTGTTTTATGCAACTATCGTTGGCTTAATCGTTGGTGGTGTAATTTCATCCGTAACTGAATACTATACAGGCTTAGGTACGAAACCAGTTTTAGCAATTGTTCAGAAATCAAGTACGGGAGCAGGTACCAACGTAATTGCCGGTTTAGCAACAGGTATGATTTCCACATTCCCTACAGTACTGTTATTTGCTGCTGCGATCTGGGTTTCTTATGCTTTAGCAGGATTCTACGGAGTGGCTTTGGCTGCTTCTGCAATGATGGCGACAACAGCTATGCAATTGGCAATCGACGCATTCGGGCCAATTTCTGATAATGCGGGTGGTATTGCTGAAATGAGCGAATTACCAAAAGAAGTAAGAACAAGAACTGATATTTTAGACTCAGTAGGAAATACAACTGCAGCAACCGGTAAAGGTTTTGCAATTGCTTCGGCTGCGTTAACATCTTTAGCTTTATTCGCTGCTTATGTAACGTTTACAGGGATTGACGGGATTAATATTTTCAAAGCACCGGTATTGGCAATGTTATTCGTAGGCGGAATGATTCCGGTGGTTTTCTCTGCCCTGGCAATGAATTCTGTTGGAAAAGCGGCGATGGACATGGTGTACGAAGTACGTCGCCAGTTCAAAGAGATTCCGGGTATCATGGAAGGAACCGGAAAACCGGAATATGGAAAATGTGTTGAAATTTCAACCAAAGCGGCTTTACGCGAAATGATGTTACCGGGAGTACTGACTATCGGATTTCCAATCGCAATCGTATTGTTGGGGAAATTAGTGTATTCGGATAACAACCAATTGATTGCCGAAATGTTAGGAGGTTATATGGCGGGAGTTACCGTCTCAGGGGTACTTTGGGCTATTTTCCAAAACAACGCCGGTGGTGCGTGGGATAACGCGAAAAAATCGTTTGAAGCCGGAGTAATGATTAACGGTGAAATGACATATAAAGGTTCCGATGCTCATAAAGCAGCGGTTACCGGAGATACAGTTGGAGATCCGTTCAAAGATACTTCAGGACCTTCAATGAACATCTTAATCAAATTAACCTGTCTTATCGGATTGGTTATTGCCCCGATCTTAGGCGGACATTCTGCTTCAACTGCAATGTCGGCTTGTTGTGCCCAGTCAGAAATGCACGCGAACATGAAATGTGATCCGTCAAAAATGGCGATGATGTCCAAAGACGAATGCGCGAAAATGTGCGAAGAAGCAGGCTGTTCCGAGGAGGAGAAAGCAATTTGCATGGCACATTATGATGCAAATGGAAATTTTATCGGCGGAAAAGGCGAAATGAAGAATGAAACAATGAAACGCATCACTGTCGATAAAGAAACCAATAACGGAAAAACAACTGCAACAATAAAAATTTCAACCGCAGTAAACGGAAAAGAAACGATGGAAACCGAAACTTTCGAAGGAACAGAAGCGGAAGTGAATGCAAAAATAGAAGCGTTCAAAGCGAAATAAACGTTCAATGACGATAAATAAAAGTCCCACAATTTGTGGGACTTTTTTATTTTACTAATTTTAGCGAAACAACAACACAATTAAAATGCCCAGAATTTTTGCTTTTTTCCTACTTCTTGCGGTAAACGTCGGTTTTGCCCAAAATGCATTGCCTTTAATTCCCCAGCCTAAAGAGCTCATAAATAAAGAAGGAAGCTTTATCCTAAACAAAGGAACGCTTATTCTTGTTGACAAACACCAAAGCAACAACGAAATAAAATTGTTTAATCAGTTTTTGAAAACCAATTACGGCTACGACTTGATTACAACTGACAATTCCAAAAGTCCGCTCAACACGATTATGATTCAGGTGGGAGATGAAAAGGATATCACTTCAGGAGCTTACCAGTTAAACGTAACTAATTCCCAGATTCTGATCAACGCCAAAGGCAACATGGGAGTGTTTTACGCTTTTCAAACGTTACAGCAATTACTTCCTGTTGAAAATTCAGCCGTACTGAAAATTCCCTGCGTGGAAATCAACGACGAACCTAAATATGTATGGCGAGGCATGCATCTCGATGTCGGACGTCATTTCTTTCCGAAAGAATTTATCAAAAAATACATCGATTATTTGGCCATGTACAAAATGAATACCTTCCATTGGCACTTAACCGAAGACCAGGGATGGCGCATCGAAATCAAAAAATATCCGAAACTGACCGAGATTGGTGCCTGGCGGAAAGGCTCTATGGTCGGACATTACAACGATCAGAAATTTGATGATAAACGCTACGGCGGATTTTACACCCAGGAAGAGATTAAGGAAATTGTGGCCTACGCCAAAGAACGACACATCACCATTGTTCCCGAAATCGAAATGCCCGGACATTCTCAGGCGGCTCTGGCTGCTTACCCAGAATTGTCCTGTACCGGCGGACCGTTTGAAGTGGCCATGCAATGGGGTGTTCTCGATGATGTGTATTGCCCGAAAGAAGCGACCTTCGAATTTTTACAAAATGTCCTGACGGAAGTTTTAGAGTTATTCCCTTCAAAATACATTCATATCGGAGGAGATGAAAGCCCGAAAACAAGATGGAAAAGCTGTGCGCATTGCCAGGCTTTGATAAAAAAAGAAGGGCTTAAAGATGAACACGAGCTTCAAAGCTATTTTATAAAACGTATAGAGAAATTCCTGAATGCAAAAGGAAGGCAAATCATAGGTTGGGATGAAATCCTGGAAGGTGGTTTAGCCCCAAATGCAGCCGTAATGAGCTGGCGCGGTACCGAAGGCGGGATTGCGGCGGCAAAACAGAAACACAACGTAGTCATGACACCGGGTTCGCATTGTTATTTCGATCATTATCAGGGCGAGCCAAAGAACGAGCCTGTTGCAATAGGAGGCTACACCACAGTAGAAAAAGTATATTCCTTCGAACCGACACCGGCAGCACTTTCCCAGGACGAAGCAAAGTATATTTTAGGAGCCCAAGGCAATGTCTGGACCGAATATATGGCAACTCCAGAACATGTTGAATACATGATTATGCCCCGAATGGCCGCTTTAGCCGAAGTGGTTTGGGGAACTTCAGATGCTGCAAAATACAAAGACTTTCAAAACCGACTGATGCAGCATTTTTCGGTCTATGATAAAAAAGGAATCAATTACAGTCGTGCAATTTTCGAAGTTACTTCAAAAGTGGGTCCGTCCGACAAAGGGAATGGCGTTGCTTTCAGCCTAAAATCAGCCAACAACGGAATTCATTATACCACAGATGGAAGTAATCCGACACATAACTCAAAAGTTTACAGCGAACCAATTTCGGTAACCAAAAATCAGACTATAAAAGCGGCGTACTTTGATAATGACAAACAGAAAAGTGCCGTCATCGAACAACCTTTTTACATTACAAAATCTACCGGAGACAAGATCAGCCTGACACATGAGCCGCATGAGAATTATGGCATCGGCGGAGCATTTACTTTAGTTGACGGCATGCGGGGGAATATCGAAAAGTATGGCCGTGACTGGATTGGATTCTGGGGAAAAGATTTGGAGGCTACTATCGATTTGAAAAAGAAAGAATGTGTTTCCAAAGTAACTATTGATGTAATGACGAATGACGGAAGCTGGATTCATTATCCGAAAAGCGTTGAGGTACTGACTTCCAAAAATGGCAAGGATTTCCAAACCGTAAAAAAAGTATCGGCTGAAGAAATCATTCAGATGAAAGGCATTGTAGAGATGAAATTCGAAAAACAAAAAGCAAAATATATAAAAGTCATCGCAGAAAATGCCGGCAAAATCCCTGACGGAAAACCGGGAGCAGGATCCAATTCCTGGCTTTTTGTAGATGAAATTATGGTAGAATAAAAGATAAATTATGGCAAATCGCAGAAGTTTTATTAAGACAACAGCTCTTGCTTCCGTAGCAGTAGCATTGAGTGCATTCCGTGAAAGAGCAGAAAACGAAGAAAACCAGCCATCGGGGAATGTAAAGAAACCTATTGTCCTTTCCACCTGGAATTTCGGAATCCCGGCCAACGAAGCCGCCTGGAAAGTCCTGAAAAATAAAGGCCGTGCACTAGATGCCGTGGAGGCGGGCGTGCGTATTCCCGAAGCTGATCCCAATGAAAGAAGTGTTGGTTACGGCGGACGACCGGATCGCGATGGCCGCGTGACGTTAGACGCTTGTATCATGGACGAGTTTTCGAATATAGGTTCTGTTGCTTGCCTCGAACATATTAAACATCCTATTACCGTGGCACGCGCCGTGATGGAAAAAACGCCGCACGTAATGTTGGTAGGCGAAGGCGCTTTGCAATTTGCATTGGCACAAGGCCATAAAAAAGAAAATCTTTTAGTGGAAGCTTCCGAGAAAGAATGGAAAGAATGGCTGAAAACCAGTAATTATAAACCGGTTGCCAATATCGAAAACCACGACACCATTGGGATGATTGCCTTGGATGAGCATGGAAATCTTTCCGGAGCATGTACTACCAGTGGAATGGCCTATAAAATGCACGGGCGCGTGGGTGATTCACCAATAATCGGGGCGGGATTGTATGTCGATAACGAAATCGGAGCGGCAACTGCAACGGGACATGGGGAAGAAGTAATTCGAATTGCGGGCTGTCATCTGGTAGTCGAATTAATGCGTCAGGGAAAATCACCGCAGAAAGCCTGTGAAGAAGCAGTGATGCGAATCGTAAAACTAACCAAAAACCGAAACAAAAACCTGAAAGACATTCAGGTGGGATTCATCGCCCTAAACAAAAAAGGGCAATGTGGAGCGTATTGTGTTCAGGGCGGATTCAATTACGCGAAACATGATGATTCGGGAAACAGATTAATTGATTCAGATTACTTTTTAAAATAATGGAAAAGCTTGAAATAGCCTGTTTTAACCCGGAATCGGCACTTATTGCACAACAGGGAGGAGCCGACAGGGTAGAACTTTGCGACGAGATTTATGAGGGCGGAACAACGCCCGATTTTGAAACAACAAAACAAGTACGCGAACAATTGCATGTCGATTTGTACGTGATGATTCGCCCACGCGGAGGGAATTTTGTCTATTCAGCACACGAATTTCTCCAGATGAAAGAGGAATTGCTCGAATTTAAAAAACTAGGTGTGAACGGATTTGTCTTCGGGATGCTGAACGACGATAAATCGGTCAATGTGGAGTGGAATTCCGAACTGGTGGCTTTGGCGAAACCGCTTCCCTGTACATTCCATCGTGCTTTTGATGTCGTCTCAGATGTTTCACAGGCTTTGGAAGATGTGATTAATTGCGGGTTTACGACGATTCTGACTTCCGGCGCAAAGCCCAATGTTACAAGAGGAATTGATGATTTGAAGGAATTGGTTGAAAAAGCCGCGAACAGAATCACAATCATGCCCGGAGGAGGATTACGGTCCACGAATATTGAAGCCATAAAGGAAAAAACAAAAGCAGTATTTTATCATTCTTCCGCTATTGTCGACGGAGGTGATACCGCCAATATCGATGAGGTAAAAGCGCTAAAATCAAATTTGGGTTAATGAGAAATCTCCTGAAGGTAGTGCTGTTTTTCTTTCTGAATATCGTTTCGGCGCAAAATTCCCATACCGATTTAGGAAAAGAAAATTGGCGCTTCAGAAAAAAAGACGAGGGTAATTGGCTTCAGGCTTCAGTACCCGGAGCGGTTCACACGGATTTATACGCCAATAAAATGATTCCGGATCCGTTTTTCGGGACGAATGAAAAACAGCTGCAATGGATTGAAAATGAAGATTGGGAATACGAAACCACCTTCACAGTTTCTTCGAAAGAATTACAATCTGAAAACATCGAACTTCAATTTGACGGCTTGGACACTTATGCCGAAGTTTTTCTGAATCAAAAAAAGATTCTGGTAGCCGATAATATGTTCCGAACCTGGAAAATCGAGGTCAGAAAACAATTGAAAGTTGGTGAAAATAAACTACATATTGTTTTTAAATCGGCGGTAAATCAGGGAAAATCCGAAGCAAAAAAACTAGCTTTCACTTTACCCGGTGATGAAAAAATATTTACGCGAAAAGCCCAGTACCAATACGGTTGGGATTGGGGCCCACGATTTGTAACAGCGGGGATTTGGAAAAAAATACAACTCCATTTCTGGAATTCAGCGAAACTGGCGAATGTAAAATTTGAGCAAAAAGCCCTTTCCGATAAGGAGGCGCAATTAATTTTTGTAGCGGATGTAAATTGTCATAAAGCAGGCAGCTATCAATTAAAAGTCAACAATAAATCGGAAACTTATTTGCTTAAAAAAGGGAATAACCAGTTAAAATTTAATTATGTCATCCAAAACCCGAAGCGTTGGTGGACCAATGGTTTAGGGGAGGCACATTTGTATCCGTTTTCAATTTCTTTATCTGATAAAAAGAATAAGATTTTGGATCAGAAAGATTTTAATATCGGATTGCGAACCATCGAATTGGTTCAGGAAAAAGATCAGGTTGGAAAAAGTTTTTATTTCAAACTTAACGGGATTCCCGTTTTTATGAAAGGCGCCAATTATATTCCGCCGGACAGTTTTCTGCCGAGAGCAAATGATTCCGTTTATAAAAATGTTGTAAAAAATGCTGTCGATGCCAATATGAACATGTTGCGCGTTTGGGGCGGGGGTGTCTATGCCGACGATGCTTTCTATAACGAATGCGATAAGAACGGTATTCTGGTTTGGCAGGATTTCATGTTCGCCTGTGCAATGTATCCGGGCGACAAACCTTTTCTTGAGAATGTAAAACAGGAAGTCATCGACAATGTAAATCGCTTACAGAATCATCCGAGTCTTGCACTGTGGTGTGGCAATAATGAAAACGATGAAGGCTGGCACAATTGGGGCTGGCAAAAGCAATACAACTATTCCAAGGCGGATTCCACTAAAATCTGGAACGACTATAAGAAAGTATTCCACGAATTAATTCCGAATACGCTCGACAGTTTACTGGCCAAAGAAAAGAACATTTACTGGCCTTCTTCGCCTTCGATCGGTTGGGGGAGGAAAGAAAGCTTATTGCAGGGCGACTCGCATTATTGGGGCGTTTGGTGGGGCATGGAGCCTTTTGATGTGTACAAGAAAAAAGTGGGACGTTTTATGAGCGAATACGGTTTTCAGGGAATGCCAAATCCTGAAACTTTCAAGTCATTTGCCCATGACGCCGATTTGAATTTGCAATCGGAAGCGATAAAAAACCATCAAAAACATCCGACGGGGTATCAGACGATTCAAACGTATATGGAACGCGATTATAAAACCCCGTCAAAATTTGAGGATTACGTTTATGTTTCTCAATTATTGCAGGCAGAAGGGATGAAAACTGCTATAGAAGCACATCGCGGGGCAAAACCCTATTGCATGGGGACACTGTATTGGCAGTTGAATGATTGCTGGCCGGTCACCTCATGGAGCTCGGTGGATTATTTGGGGAACTGGAAAGCCTTTCATTATCAGGTGAAACGAAGTTTTGAGAATATCCTTATTTCAGTTAATGAGGAAGAAAATCAGTATAAAATCTATGTTATAAATGATGAATTGTTTTCGAAGAATGGACAACTGCAAGTGCAGCTACTGAATTTTGACGGACAGCTTTTGTGGCATTCCACTTCGGAAATTAATGTGGAAGCCAATTCCGGTAAAATGTATTTTTCGATTGGCAAAAAAGAATTTGAGGAGTTTAATTACAAGCAAATAGTCCTTTCCGTAAAAGTTGTTTTTTCGGATTCTGAAGTAAAATCAGCACTTTTCTATTTCGAAAAACCAAAAGATCTGGAATTAAAAAAGCCTAAAATCACCATTAGGAATCTGGATGAAAACACAATTGAAGTTGCTACTGATGTTTTATCTAAAAATGTTTTTATCTCTTCTGAAAATAACAATCATTTTACTGACAATTATTTTGATTTACTGCCCGGAGAAAAAAAGATTATTAAGACAGTAAAGCCGGTAAAAGAAATTAGAGTAAAATCGCTGTTCGATACGATTCAATAAAACAAAAGCCTCACAATCTTCGAGGCTTTTTTATCTAAAATAATCCGTTTATTTCGGCGTCAATCCGGTTGATTACGTTCCCTAAATCTTCCGGTTTGTTTACAAAATCGATGTGGTCTACGTCGATAATCAACAATTTTCCCTTGTTGTAGGTTTGTGCCCACGCTTCGTAACGCTCGTTTAATCGGCTCAGGTAATCAATTGAAATTGTGTTTTCGTATTCGCGGCCGCGCTTGTGAATCTGGTCTACAAGATTAGGAATCGAGCTTCGCAAATAAATCAATAAATCAGGCGAACCCACAAGATTTTCCATCAGTTCAAAAAGCGAAGAATAATTTTCAAAATCGCGGTTGCTCATCAGTCCCATGGTGTGAAGGTTGGGGGCGAAAATGTGCGCATCTTCATAAATTGTTCGGTCCTGAATGATTTTTT
>NZ_CAMLMK010000084.1 GCF_946481155.1 uncultured Flavobacterium sp. | reverse complement strand
GTACCCGGAGTGGGAATCGAACCCACACACCTAAGTACACGAGTTTGAGTCGTGCGCGTCTACCAATTCCGCCATCCGGGCAAATGGATTGGATGTTTACTTCTAATTTTTATGAAAAATTAATTAAAGTTATACCATCCGGGCGTTTCTGCTTCGGATGTTTATTTCTAATTTTTATAAAAAATTAATTAAAACTAAGCTATCCGGGCAATTCAAAACAAGTAAGATTTTAGAGAAAAACCCTAAAACAGTAATCGTTTGAACAATTGATTGTTTCAATTTGTGGGTGCAAATGTAAATAAATTTTCAACAAATAATAAAAAAATAACTTAAAAATATGCTTTCAGAGTTGAATTTAATTTCTAAATTTGCACCTCGTTTACGCGACACAACACTAACTAACTACATAACAACGAATTAAAATGTCACACATTGAACCGGAAGCAAAGATATTTGCATGCTCTCAAAGTGTCTATCTTGCTGAGAGAATCGCTGAACACTACGGTGTGGAGCTGGGCAAGGTAACGTTCTCTAAATATAGTGATGGCGAGTTTCAGCCGTCTTTTGAAGAGTCAATCCGCGGATTGCGCGTGTTTTTAGTTTGCTCGACATTTCCAAGCGCCGACAATCTGATGGAGCTTTTGTTAATGATCGACGCTGCTAAGAGAGCTTCGGCCCGACACATAACCGCAGTAATCCCTTATTTCGGATGGGCCCGTCAGGACAGAAAAGACAAGCCAAGAGTGCCGATAGGGGCGAAACTGGTAGCGAAATTGCTGGAAACAGCAGGAGCAACCCGAATCATGACGATGGATTTACACGCCGATCAGATTCAGGGTTTCTTCGAGAAACCGGTAGACCACCTGTTCGCGTCAACCATTTTCTTACCGTATGTGAGAAGCTTAAATTTAGAGAATTTAACCATCGCATCACCGGATATGGGAGGTTCGAAAAGAGCGTATGCGTATTCTAAGTTCCTGGAATCAGATGTAGTTATCTGTTACAAACAAAGAAAAGCAGCCAACGTGATCGATACCATGGAGCTGATCGGAGATGTAAGGGGAAGAAACGTGATTTTGGTGGACGACATGATCGACACCGGAGGCACATTGGCAAAAGCAGCCGACATGATGATGGAAAGAGGTGCGTTGAGCGTGAGAGCGATTTGTACGCATGCGATCCTGTCAGGCGGGGCATATGAAAAGATTGAAAGCTCGAAAATTACCGAGTTGATTGTTACCGATTCAATTCCTCTTAAAAAGGAAAGTAATAAGATCAGAGCGATAAGTTGCGCACCATTATTTGCAGAAGTAATGCATATGGTACAAAACAACAACTCGATCAGCGGTAAGTTTATAGTTTAGTATTTTATTAATTTTTTAAATAGTTCAAATGAAATCAATTACGATTAAAGGATCAGAAAGAGAAAGCGTAGGAAAGGCTTCAACGAAAGCGGTACGTAATGCTGGAATGGTTCCTTGCGTGTTATACGGAGGAGATCAACCAGTACATTTTTCAGCTGAAGAAAAAGCATTCAAAAACTTGGTTTACACTCCAAACGTACACACTGTTGTAGTTGAATTGGAAGGTGGAAAATCTTACCAGGCTATTCTTCAGGACATCCAGGTTCACCCGGTGTCTGACAAAATTTTACACATCGATTTCTATCAGTTACATGATGACAAAGAAATCACAATGGAAGTTCCTGTGAAAGTAGTAGGAACGTCTCCAGGTGTACTTTTAGGAGGTGTTTTACGTCTTAACCAACGTAAACTTAAAGTAAGAGCTTTACCTGCTAACCTACCTGACTTCGTAGAGGCTGATATCACGCCTTTAGAAATGGGTAACAAATTGTATGTGACTAAAATCCCTACAAACAACTTCAGATTATTACACCCGGACAACACTGTTGTTGCACAGGTAAGAATCTCACGTGCTGCAATGAAAGCTGCTCAGGAAGCTGCAAAAGCAGAAAAAGGTGCAAAAGGAAAGAAAAAATAATTTTTCGATCTATTCATACCAAAGAGTCCCGATTTATTCGGGACTTTTTTTATTCCCCTCCTCCGGAGGGGTGCTCGAAGGGTGGGGTGGTTTTTTGCGCTCAACCCATGTGGGTTTACCACAGGTGAAAGTTGTTCAAGAGCTATAGTTAATTTATTTTTAATTCGTGCATTCGCGGCATTTGATTTTTCCAGTCACGAATGCACGAATTTTAGTTTATTTTTTACTGATTTTTTGAAGCGGATGGTTAAAGCTTTATCGGTGGTGGTAATTCCCGCTGTCCGCTGTAGTTCTTCGCTTTGCTGCGAAGCTGCCGCTCCCATCGGGGCTATGAAGTGGGCGGCAATGCATTTTTGGAAAGGTTTTTAAATTACATTACTTTTGCCAAATGAAATGGCTAACACAATTCTTTAAAAAAGAAACATCCGTTACAGATATCGATCCCATGAAATCGGAGATGCTGCAAACGCCACAAAATAATATAAACGAAGTGAGTAAAAAGTTTTTAATAGTAGGATTAGGAAACATCGGCGCCGAATACGTCAACACCCGTCACAACATAGGATTCAAAGTCGTAGATCACCTGGCAAAACAGGAAAGTCTGTCTTTCGAAACCGTAAAGCTAGGGTCACTAACCGAATATAAAATCAAAGGAAGAACGCTTTTATTATTAAAGCCCAATACCTATATGAACCTGAGCGGGAAAGCACTGCAGTACTGGATGGAAAAGGAAAAAATCGCCAAGGAAAACGTATTGGTCATCACTGACGACCTAAACCTGCCCTTCGGAACCATCCGCATCAAGCCTAAAGGAAGCGATGGCGGACACAACGGACTAAAAAGCATCCAAAATATCTTAAATTCAGCGGATTATCCACGTTTTCGTTTCGGAATCAGCGACGAATTCAAAAAAGGGAAGCAGGTCGATTACGTTTTAGGGGAATGGGATGAACAGGAAAAAGCGAAACTTCCGGAGCGCCTGGATATGGCCGTGGAAGCAGTGAAATCTTTTGCGCTGGCCGGTCTGGGAAATACGATGAGCGAGTATAATGGAAAATAATAGCGTTATGAAACAAATACTTCTTTTTTTGACACTTTTTTTATCCTGCCTGGCATCGGCACAGCGATTTGACATTTTGGAAGGGGATTTAAAAAACCTAAAAGGAATAACAGAATACAATATTACTTTTGATTATTCCAACATGAAAGTTCATGGATATGAAACCGAAGAAGAGTTTCTGAATGATAAAATGGAAAAAAGAAAAAATGTTGATGGCAAAGCAGAAAAATTTAGGGAAGAATGGTTTTCTGATAGGGAAAACAGATATGAACCCCAATTTATAGCTTATTTTAATAAGCGCTTTCCTAAAGGAGAAATCAAGTTGGTAAAGGATAAAGAGGTAAAATATACCATGAACGTAAAAACAGTATGGGTATATCCCGGTTATGTCGTTGAACCCGCCAAAATAACTGCGATAATTACGATATCCGAAACGGAAAATCCGAAAAATATAGTGGCATCGTTGCAATTTGAAAGATCAATCGGACTTGAAGATAACCAATACAATGGTCATAGAGGTGAAAGAATGGCCGGCGCCTATGAGAAGTTGGCTAAAAACATGGTCATTCAGCTGAAAAGATTTTTATAACGAAAACCCTGGTTAGTTACCAGGGTTTTTTATTGATTGCTCTTTCTCTAAATTAAGTAAGTGCGCCATATTTCTGATTACATTGTCGTGCTTTTTCACAAACGGATTTTCCTGATCCCAAACATATCCGGCCAATACCGCGCAGATTTTTCGTTTCACATCCGGGTTTTCCGGCTGATGGAAGAACAATGTCTGTAAGTTTCCGGTATACCATTCTTTTACGTAAGTAGTGAAAACCCCAATTCCTCTTCGCATGTATTCCGTAAATTCGACTTCCCAGTCCACTTTTTCGCCATTCAGCTGACGGTGGATCAGTTTTGCAGATAACATCCCGGATTCCGTTGCAAAAGCCACTCCGGAAGAGAACACCGGATCTAAAAACTCAGAACTGTTCCCGGTCAATGCAAAGCCATCACCATACATTTTCTTCACCGAACGCGAATAATTTTCCAGTTTCACCGGTTCGAACAAAAACTCAACGCCGCCAAAACGTTTGATATAATAATCGGATAGCTGGATCGCATTTTTCAAAGCTTCCGCATTATCTTTATTTTCGGATAGGGAATTGATGAAGGTTGTCGGTCCCACCACTCCTAAGCTTGTATTTCCGTTGGAGAATGGGATAACCCATAACCAAACTTCGGTCTCTAAAATGTCAAAGGAAATCAAAGTGCCTTCTTCGCCTTCCGGACGGTTGATGTCTTTTACATGGGTAAAAATAGAAGAATGCGGGTCTAATTTTGAAGGCGTGTCCAAATCTAATAATCTTGGTAAAACACGACCGTATCCGCTGGAATCGATGATGAATTTAGCATGGATTTCCTTGATATTGCCGTCTTTATCTTTTACTGTTGTAATAGAATCGCTTCCGTTAAATTTTACCTCCAAAACTTCGCTTTCAAATTCCAGGTCAATGCCTTTTCGGATTACTTCCTGAGCTAAGGTATTGTCAAAATCAGCTCTAGGTACCTGCCAGGTCCAATCCCAGCCTTCTGAAAACTTATTGCTGAAATCAAAGACGCAGATTTCTTCCCCACGAATAAAGCGAGCTCCCAATTTTTTTTCGAAGTTCATGGCATCCAAAGCAGGGAATAATCCAGCCTCGTCAAAATGATCCATAACCCTCGGAATCAGACTTTCGCCAACTACAAGACGCGGGAATTTTGTTTTCTCAACCACTTTCACTTTCGTACCGTTATTGTGTAAGTAAGATGCTGAAACACAGCCTGAAGGACCAGCCCCAATTACCAAGACATCTACAAACTCCTTTGTCATATTTTTCTTTTTTCTTTTTAATAATATGTTACCTTTGCAACCGGTCAAATGTAAAGACATAAATCCAATTTTAAAATAAATTTGCTTACATTCTTTTAAGCAGAAAAATACAACTTTTGATGAGTACAATTAATGAATATTTGAGCTTGGAGGAATTCGCCTCAATCGTGTTTAAAAACAACAAGGTTGATGTGAGCAATGAGGTATTAAACAGGGTAGAACAAAGCTTTAATTTTTTAAAAGAATTTTCAGGGAACAAAGTAATATATGGCGTAAACACAGGTTTTGGCCCAATGGCGCAATACCGCATCAAAGACGAAGACCGCCTGCAACTACAATATAATTTAATCAGAAGTCATTCTTCCGGAACCGGAAAACCCTTAAGCCCGGTTTGCGTGAAGTCGGCTATTCTGGCACGACTGAACACACTTTCTTTAGGGAATTCAGGGGTGCATCCTTCGGTAATTCACTTAATGAAGGAGTTTATAAACAGAGATATTACACCGCTTATTTTTGAGCACGGAGGAGTGGGAGCCAGCGGCGATTTAGTACAGTTGGCGCATTTGGCCCTGACATTAATCGGTGAAGGCGAAGTGTTCTATAAAGGTGAAAGAAGAGCGACGAAAGAGGTTTTTGAAATCGAGAATCTTCAGCCTATCAATGTAGAAATCCGTGAAGGATTGGCATTGATGAATGGTACTTCAGTGATGACAGGAATCGGCATCGTAAATGTCCATAATGCTGAAAAAGTTTTGGATTGGTCGATTAAATGTTCGTGTGCAATCAACGAAATTGTGCAGGCGTACGATGATCATTTATCTGCAGAATTAAACAACACCAAACGTCATTTCGGCCAGCAGGAAGTTGCGAAACGCATGCGCGATAACCTGAATGACAGTAAGTTGGTAAGAAAACGAGAAGACCATCTTTATACCGGTGAAAATACGGAAGATGTTTTCAAGGAAAAAGTTCAGGAATACTATTCATTGCGCTGTGTGCCTCAGATTTTAGGTCCGGTTCTGGATACGGTTAAGTCCGTTGCCGGTGTACTGGAAAACGAAATGAATTCGGCCAATGATAACCCGATTGTAGACGTGAAAAACCAGCATGTATACCACGGCGGAAACTTCCACGGCGATTATATTTCCCTGGAGATGGACAAGCTGAAATTGGTGGTAGCAAAATTAACGATGTTAGCAGAACGCCAGCTGAACTATTTGCTGAATTCAAAATTAAACGAAATCCTGCCTCCGTTCGTGAACTTAGGAACCTTAGGATTTAATTTCGGTATGCAGGGTGTTCAGTTCACGGCGACTTCCACAACAGCGGAAAGCCAGATGTTATCGAATTCAATGTACGTGCACAGCATCCCAAACAACAATGACAATCAGGATATAGTGAGCATGGGAACTAATGCCGCTGTGATTACAGGGAAAGTAATCGAAAATGCCTTTGAGGTTTTAGCTATAGAATTGATTACGATCGTTCAGGCAATAGACGCTTTAGGTTTCAAAAATGAAGTCTCTTCAGTTACGAGAAAGATGTATGACGAGGTGCGAAACATCATCCCGGAATTTAAGGAAGATATGGTTATGTACCCGTTCGTACAGCAGGTGAAAGACTATTTAATGGCAGAGTAACAGTTAATTTATACAGGATGAAAAAAATCGCTTTTTTACTGGTATTGTTTGTTCAGCTTGTTTCTGCTCAGGAATTGGCGTTAGTGCGTCTTGACGGAAAATTTGGTTACATTTCCAAAACAGGGGATTTCGCTATTCAGCCGAAATTCAAGGTGGCAAAAAATTTTTCGGAAGGTTTAGCTGCTGCCGAGGAAAACGGTAAATGGGGCTTTATCAATCCGAAAGGCGAATGGGTAATCCAGCCAACATTTACAGATGCCAAATATTTCAACAGCGGAATTTGTGTTGTGGAAAAAGAAAAGCAATGGTTTTATATCAATAGAAAAGGCGAAATGGTAACAATGCCTGCTTCGGAGAAAGTATACGATTTTGAGGATGGCGTTGCCTTCATAAAACAAAACGAAAAAATCGGGCTAATCAATACCAAAGGAGAAATCATTCTTCCGCCCACATACCAAACCATCAAATCCTTTGATGAGGGTTTTGCCAGAGTTAAGAACAATGACAAATGGGGTGTTATCGATAAAAAAGGAAAGGTTGTTGTAGCTGTGGAGTATGATGACGTAGGTAACTTATTTAAAAATACGACATGGGCCAAAAAAGGCGAAATGTTCGGTTTGGTTTCCGAAAATAAATTTATTCCGATGGAAGGCGTAGACAAGATCTGGGATTTTCATACGCAAGACATTACCTATGCTAAAAAAGGCGAGAAGATTGGGTTTATCGACCTGAAAGGGAAATGGGTTATTGAACCTAAATTCGATAAAGCGAGAGCTTTTTCAAAAAACCTTGCTCCTGTATCTGACGGGAAAAAATGGGGATACATCAATCTGAAAGGCGAGTATGTGGTACAGCCAACCTATGCTGATGCAGAAATTTTCAGTGCCGATGGCCTGGCTCCGGTAAAAGAGAAAGAATGGGGCTTTATTGATGCTACAGGAAAATTAGTAATCCCGTCCAATTACCAGATTACCTCAGGCGGATTTGCAATTTTCAGAAAAGAAGAAAAAGGTTTTATAAATGGCATCGCACGCGTGAAGTCCTCAAAAAAATGGGGCTTCATAAAGACGGACGGCTCGGTTTTATCGGGCAAGTGGTTTGACAATGCCGAATTATTTCAAAAATAAAAATATGAAGTGTGCCTTAGTAACAGGAGGTTCCCGCGGAATCGGGAGTGCTATTTGTCAGAAATTGGCAGAAGATAAAAATTATCACATACTGATTAATTATCAATCCAATCAGGACGCAGCCGAAAAGACTTTAGAAGAAGTTATCAAAAAAGGTGCAACCGGAGAGATAATCAAATTCAATGTTTCCGATGCGGAAGACGTGAAGAATGCATTAACGGCATGGCAGGAAGCGAACCCGGAAGCAATAGTGGAAGTATTGGTAAACAATGCAGGCATTACACGCGACGGTTTGTTTATGTGGATGTCCCACGAAGACTGGAATAATGTAATCAACACCAGCCTGAACGGATTTTTCAACGTAACCAACTTCTTCATCCAAAGAATGTTGCGTAACAAATACGGCCGAATCGTAAATATGGTGTCGGTTTCCGGAGTGAAGGGAACGGCTGGGCAAACCAATTATTCGGCAGCAAAAGGAGCAGTTGTAGCAGCTACCAAAGCCTTAGCGCAGGAAGTAGCAAAACGTAATATTACCGTAAATGCAGTAGCGCCTGGTTTTATCCGTACGGATATGACAAGTGATTTAGATGAAAAAGAATTAATTAAGATGGTACCGGCAAACCGTTTTGGCGAAGCAGAAGAAGTGGCGGATTTAGTTGCGTTCCTAGCCTCGCGAAAAGCAGGTTACATTACGGGAGAAGTTATTAATATAAACGGAGGAATTTATTCATAAAACTACTTTTTAGGACATGGACAGAAGAGTCGTAATTACCGGGATGGGGATATATTCCTGTATTGGAACTTCATTGGAAGAGGTGAAGCAATCACTTTATGAAGGGAAATCAGGGATAAAATATGATGAGGAAAGAAAGGAATTCGGATTTCAGTCGGCAATAACAGGGATGGTTCCAAAACCGGACCTGAAAAACTTATTGAGCCGCCGTCAGCGCATCAGTGTCGGGGAAGAAACCGAATATGCCTACATGGCCACTATCGAAGCCTTGAAAAATGCCAAAATAGAGGACAGTTATTTCGACGAAAACGAAGTGGGTATTCTTTATGGTAATGATAGTGTTTCCAAAGCCATTATCGAAGCGACCGACATTATCCGCGAAAAGAAAGATACCGCATTAATAGGTTCCGGAGCGATTTTCAAATCGATGAACTCCACCGTAACCATGAACCTTTCCACTATTTTCAGATTGCGTGGCGTGAACATGACCATCAGTGCCGCTTGTGCCAGTGGCTCACACGCTATCGGATTAGGATTCCTGCTTATCAAGCAAGGTATGCAGGATATGATTATCTGTGGCGGTGCTCAGGAAATCAACAAATATGCCATGGCAAGTTTTGACGGATTGGGTGTTTTCTCTCCGAACGAACAAGAGCCTGCAAAAGCGTCAAGACCTTTCGATGCCGGCCGTGATGGCTTAGTACCGAGCGGTGGTGGAGCGACCTTAGTAATAGAAAGTTACGAATCGGCAATTAAACGTGGTGCGCCGATTATCGCAGAAATTATAGGATATGGTTTCTCTTCTAATGGAGGTCATATTTCCACTCCAAATGTAGAAGGCCCGGCAACAGCCATGCGTCGCGCTTTGGAAATGGCAAAAATCCAGCCCGGCGAAGTAGGTTATATCAATGCGCATGCAACTTCAACGCCATTAGGCGATGCTAATGAGGCAAAAGCTATTTTTGAGGTTTTCGGAGACAGCAACCCGTATGTGAGTTCCACAAAATCCATGACAGGACACGAATGCTGGATGGCAGGGGCAAGCGAAGTGATTTATTCGACGATTATGATGCAGAATGATTTCATCGCACCCAATATCAATTTCGAAAATCCGGACGAGGATTCCAAAAAGTTAAATATTGCTGCCGGGACAGTAAATAAAAAATTTGATATATATTTGTCGAATTCTTTTGGATTTGGCGGAACAAATTCAGCAGTTGTGGTAAAGAAATTTAAAGGATAATTATGGAATAAGCATGAAAATGCGGCCTTCATAAACCTTTAAAAAATAATAAATATTTTATATGAATACAGAAGCGATTTTAGAGAAGATCAATGAGATTTTAGTAGATGAATTTGAAGTAGATGCGGAGGTGATCTCACCGGAATCAAATTTAAAAGACACTTTAGGGTTAGACAGCCTGGATTATGTGGATCTGGTGGTGACAATTGAAGCAAACTTCGGCGTGAAGCTGGGTGAGGCTGATTTCGTTGGCATCGCTACATTTCAGGACTTCTATAACCTAATCGAAACGAAAATCCAGAACAAGAACTAATACTGATGAGTCAATGGGATGGTAAGTCCAAAGGGACTCTTCTGGGGTATAAGATTTTTGTTTTTTGCATTAAAAAGCTCGGAATCAAAGCAGCCTATTCTGTTCTGGTTTTTGTAGCTTTTTATTATTTTCTGTTCCAAACGAAATCCAATCAGGCTACGTTTTACTATTTCCGAAACCGACTTAAATATTCGTATTTAAAGTCGAAGGCAATGGTGTACAAAAGCTATTTCATTTTCGGACAGACGCTTATCGACAAAACTGCAATATCAGCGGGATTGCGCGATAAATTTACTTATGAATTTGACGGTGTGGAATTATTGCACCAGCTTTTATCAGAAAAAAAAGGGGGCGTTCTGATCAGTGCCCATGTGGGTAATTTTGAGATTGCCGAGCATTTTTTCGGTGAAATTGACCTCGACTGTCAAATCAACCTGGTGACTTCTGATGGTGAGCATTCCGCTATCAAAGAATATCTGGAACGCGTTACCAAAAAGCCTTCCGTTAAATTCATTATCGTAAGAGATGATCTTTCGCATATTTTTGAAATCAACAACGCCTTGTCCAACAACGAACTGATCTGCTTTACAGGAGACCGTTATATGGACGGTTCAAAACTAATGACAGAATCCCTTTTAGGCGAAGATGCTTATTTCCCGGCAGGACCATTTTTAATTGCTTCGCGTTTAAAGGTTCCTGTGGTTTTTGTATACGTAATGAAGGAGCCAAAGCTTCATTACCATTTGTATGCCCGTATGGCAAACGTAAAACAACGCGACGAAAAAGGTCTCCTGAAAGCCTACACCGAAAGCGTGGAATCCATGTTGCAAAAATACCCACTGCAATGGTTCAATTATTTTCATTTTTGGCACAAATCATAACAAAATAGATACAACTCTGGCAAAAAATTGATAAATTCAAGTTCCCTCCAATTTTAGCTAAAAAAATAAAATTATGGAAGAATTTGACGCGATTATCATTGGCTCCGGTGCCGGAGGATTAGCCACCGCGCTTTGTCTGGCCAGAGCAGGACAGAAGGTTCTCGTTCTTGAGCAGCATTCGGTTCCAGGCGGGTGGTGTCATAGTTTTACCTTCAACGGACAGCGCTTTAGTCCGGGCGTGCATTATATAGGCCTTTTGGATGAAGGGCAATCGACCAGTGATTTGTATAAGGGACTCGGTGTCGCCAACGATATCATTTTCTTCCGGATGAATAAAAGGGCCTACGACCATTGCCATATCAACGGACAAAAATATGATCTTCCCGCCGGTATCCAGAACCTGGAAAAAAATCTGATTGACCATTTTCCAAAGGAAGAAAAAAACATAAAAGAATACCTGCATCTGGTGAGTAAAGTCAGCGAAGAATTGCAGCTGATCCCAAAGTTAAAAGGTTTTTGGCAGAACATCACCGTCCCTTTCCGAACCAGGCATTTTGGGAAATTTGCACTGTTCAGCCTGAAACGCGTAGTCGATTGGCATATCAAAGACAAAACGCTTAAAGCAATTCTAAATTCACAGTGCGGTGATCACGGACTCCCACCCGGTAAAGCCAGTTTTCCTGTGCATTGCTCAGTGATGAACCATTATTTCGATGGCGGTTTTTATCCGATGGGCGGCGGAAGCGG
>NZ_CAMLMK010000083.1 GCF_946481155.1 uncultured Flavobacterium sp. | reverse complement strand
AATCGCGAAAAGCAGAATCCAAATCATGATTGATAAAGGAATGGATAACAAAAAGCAAGTGCTTCAGGGATTAATCAATAAAGCGGATAAGAGAATCGCCGAGATTAAATCAGGTGAGAAACCAGCCTTAACTCCGGATGCAAATGCGAAATATTATGCTGAGGTTGAAGTAGATCTGGATCTGATCGCAGAACCAATGATTGCTGACCCGGATG
This sequence comes from uncultured Flavobacterium sp., assembly GCF_946481155.1. Next base: position 11,448 of record NZ_CAMLMK010000083.1, on the reverse strand, counting down.
TAAATAACAAAGATATTTCTAAGCGATACACACACGATACAATTCGTCCGCTTTCTTTCTACGGTGGAGATAAAAAAGTAGATCTTGGATTTATCGGTTCTTGTATGGTTCACAAAGGAGATATGAAAATCCTGGCTCAAATGCTTAAAAACGTTGAGGCACAAAAAGGCAAGGTGGAATTTAACGCGCCACTTGTGGTAGCACCACCGACATATAATATCGTAGATGAATTAAAAGCGGAAGGTGACTGGGAAGTTTTACAGCGATATTCTGGTTTCGAATTTGACGATAACGCTCCAAAAGGTGCGGCACGTACAGAATACGAAAACATGTTGTATTTAGAGCGTCCGGGATGTAACCTTTGTATGGGTAACCAGGAAAAAGCAGCAAAAGGGGATACCGTTATGGCAACTTCGACACGTCTTTTCCAGGGAAGAGTTGTGGAAGATACGGAAGGTAAAAAAGGAGAATCACTACTTTCCTCTACACCTGTTGTAGTGTTGTCAACTATCCTTGGCAGAACGCCAACTATAGAAGAATATAAAGTTGCTGTTGAAGGCATCAACTTAACTAAATTTGCACCTTCTCATAAGTTATTGGTTAAATAATTGAAGGAAAAGCTAATCATAATTCAAAAGCCTAAGTTGATAAACTTAGGCTTTTTTTATTATAGCTAAGCTATTTTTTGTAAATTGTAGAATTAAATGGATTAACAACATAATTACTTATATACTATGGCATTTGATATCGAAATGATTGAAAAAGTGTATGCAAATATGGCTTCCCGCGTGGACAAAGCACGTGAATTAGTTGGCCGCCCGCTTACCTTATCAGAAAAGATTTTATACGCTCACCTTTGGGAAGGAATGCCTTCACAGGCCTTTACAAGAGGAAAGGATTACGTTGATTTCGCGCCGGACAGAGTAGCTTGTCAGGATGCAACAGCGCAAATGGCATTATTGCAATTTATGCATGCTGGTAAAAAAACAGTTGCTGTTCCTACAACAGTGCACTGTGATCACTTAATTCAAGCCAAAGAAGGTGCAGCTACAGATTTAGCTTTCGCGAATAAACAATCCAAAGAAGTTTTCGATTTCCTTTCGTCAGTTTCTAATAAATACGGAATTGGTTTCTGGAAACCAGGTTCTGGAATTATTCACCAAATCGTTTTAGAAAATTATGCTTTCCCAGGTGGAATGATGATTGGTACCGATTCCCATACCGTAAACGCTGGTGGTTTAGGTATGTTAGCAATTGGAGTTGGTGGTGCTGATGCGGTTGATGTTATGTCTGGAATGTCTTGGGAATTAAAGTTTCCAAAATTAATCGGAGTAAAATTAACTGGGAAATTAAACGGTTGGACCTCTCCAAAAGATGTAATCTTAAAAGTAGCTGATATCTTAACGGTAAAAGGTGGAACGGGTGCTATTGTTGAGTATTTCGGTGAAGGAGCCACTTCCATGTCTTGTACGGGAAAAGGTACTATTTGTAATATGGGTGCAGAAATTGGAGCAACGACTTCTACCTTTGGTTATGATGATTCCATGAGAAGATATTTAGCAGCAACGGGTCGTCAAGATGTTGTTGATGCCGCTGATAAAGTAGCTTCTTACTTAACGGCGGATGCTGAAGTGTATGCCAATCCAGAAAACTATTTTGATCAATTAATTGAAATTAACTTATCGGAGCTAGAACCACATATTAACGGGCCATTCACGCCAGATAGAGGAACTCCAGTTTCTAAAATGAAAGCAGAAGCGGCAGCGAATGGTTGGCCAATAAAAGTAGAATGGGGATTAATTGGTTCCTGTACGAATTCTTCTTATGAAGATATGTCGAGAGCCGCATCTATTGTAGAACAAGCAGTAGCACACGGAATTACACCAAAAGCAGAATTTGGTATCAATCCAGGTTCTGAACAAATTAGATATACCATTGAAAGAGACGGAATTATCGCTACTTTCGAAAAAATGGGAACTAAAGTATTTACCAATGCTTGCGGACCTTGTATCGGGCAATGGGATAGAGCAGGAGCAGACAAACAAGAGAAAAATACTATTATTCACTCCTTTAACCGTAATTTTTCTAAAAGAGCCGACGGTAACCCAAATACACATGCGTTTGTAACATCACCAGAAATGGTAGCAGCTATTGCAATTTCTGGAAGGTTAGATTTTAATCCATTAACAGACACATTATTGAGTGATAGTGGTCAGGAAATAAAATTAAACCCACCAAAAGGAGACGAATTACCCACTAAAGGATTCGACGTAGAAGATGCAGGATTCCAGGCGCCGGCCGCTGATGGTTCATCAGTACAGGTGGTGGTTTCGCCAACATCGGAACGTTTGCAATTGTTAGCGCCATTCGAACCTTGGAACGGTGAAAATATTACAGGTGCTAAATTGTTAATCAAAGCTTTCGGAAAATGTACAACAGACCACATCTCTATGGCTGGTCCCTGGTTACGTTTCCGTGGTCACTTGGATAATATTTCAAACAATATGCTGATTGGTGCCGTAAATGCATTCAATCAAAACACAAACAATGTTAAAAACCAATTGACTGGTGCTTATGGCGAAGTTCCTGCTGTACAAAGAGCTTACAAAGCTGCAGGGATAGATTCGATTGTTGTGGGTGATCATAACTATGGAGAAGGTTCTTCCCGTGAGCATGCTGCGATGGAGCCCCGTTTCTTAGGTGTTAGTGCCGTATTGGTGAAATCATTCGCCCGTATCCACGAAACAAATCTTAAAAAACAAGGTATGTTAGCCTTGACATTTGCTAACGAGGCGGATTACGATAAAATCCAGGAAGACGACACTATCAATTTCTTGGATTTAAAAGAATTCGCGCCAGGAAAACCTTTAACACTGGAATTCGTTCACGCCGATGGTACTAAAGATATCATTTTAGCAAATCATACCTACAATGCCGGACAAATTGGATGGTTTGTGGCTGGTTCTGCCTTGAATCTGATCGCTGCCGGTAAAGCTTAATCTTAAATTATAATTTTAATATGAAAAACGCTTCGTTTATTGGGGCGTTTTTTTTGTTGGAGTAGATGGTAGTGTTTATCTTTACACTTTTAAAATTTGGCCCTATGAAGAAAATAATAATAGTTATCGTGATTGTTCTCATTGCAGTATTGGGATTTCTTAATAAAGAAAAAATTCAGGATGCGCTTTTTGGGAATGATTTGCCGGAACCAACTACTATAGCATTTGAAAAACAGCTGCCTTTATATTCTTACGATTGGCGATTAATCGGGCCTACCGGAAAAACACTTTCCTTTATTGAATATGGCGGCAGAAATGTAATCGTTAATTATTGGTCGTCTAAATCTCCTGCATCCGTTGAGGAATTGAAGACCTGGGCTAAGTTGTACGAAGATTATAAAAATGATATGTTTTTTATTTTCGTAACTACTGATTCTCAGGTAGAGGTTAATAAGTTCATCAAAGATAATGGTTATGTTTTTCCTGTTTTCTTATCGGGTAGCACGCCGCTTAAATCTATAGTTTTAGATACTGCTCCAAAGACTTACCTCATAACCAAAAAAGGAAGAATTGTAGTAAATCATTCAGGAGCAGCCAACTGGAATTCTGAGAGTTTCAGAAAAGTATTGGACGGCATTATCAAAAAATAATCCCTGCAAGAAAAGTAGGATATACCAAATTCCGGATTTTTCCGTTATAATAGTACCCAAATAGCCCCAATGAGATTGTACAAGCTTTTTATTTTCCTTTTTTTAATGGCAACTGCCACGGTTTTTTCGCAGGAGAAAATCAGACACACCGTTGTTAGCGGCGAATCGGTGTATAGTATTGCCAAAAAGTACAATGTTACGGAATCCGAAATTTTTGAATTAAACCCAAAAGCAAAAGGAGTCCTGTCATTAGATATGGTACTTTTCATTCCAAAGAATTCTAAGAAAAAGGCTGAAGAAAAGAAAGCTAAGTTTGTCCCAAAAGGCCCTTCGCATAAAGTGGATTCGGGCGAATCGTTATATACCATTGCCAGAAAATACGATACTTCCATTGAAAAGCTTCGGGAAGCCAATCCGCAATTGGATTCGGATAATCTGCAGTTGGGAGAGTTGCTGGCTTTACCAAAAGGAATCAGGCAGCAAGAAGAAGAAAAGCTTTCGAAATCAGAAAGAAAAAAACTGGCCAAACTACAGGGAAAATTGCAGAAGCATACCGTTGCTTCAGGGGAATCGTTTTATGTAATTGCCAAAAAATACAATGTTTCTGTAGAGGAACTAAAAAAGGCAAATCCACAGATAGAAAACAACAAATTAGATATTAAAGATATTGTTTTTATTCCGGGAACTGAAAATGCAGTGGTGGAGGAAAAGAAAAGTAAAGAAGACCGGAAAAAGGAAATTGTCAATAAGTCTGAAACTACTATTTCTCCTTCAGAAGAAACAGCTTCCGTACTTCATGAGGTTTTGCCAAAAGAAACCAAATACGGAATCTCCAAGCGTTATGGGATGTCAATAGCCGACCTGGAAAAGCTAAATCCGCAAATAGCCAATGGTTTGGAAATAGGGCAGCGACTTGTTGTTAAAGGTATAAAAGAGGAGAAAGGCAATGCTGTGGATATTGCAAAAAATGAAGATCAGAAAGACCTTGCATCAACGTCCGAAGTTGTAGAAATCAAAAGAGATGTCTTGCCTTTATCCGCTGATGCTGCAATGAAAGCTGATTTTTTAATAGCCAAAGCTTCCGAAAATCTGGGCGTCCGTTATCGCGGTGGCGGAACGGATCGTAATGGTTTTGACTGTTCAGGACTTATGTTCTCCACGTTTAGAAACATCGATATGACTTTGCCAAGATCGTCTTCGGATATGGCTGCCAATTCCGGTGTAAAAATCGATCGAAGCCAAGCGCAGAAAGGCGATTTAATTTTCTTCACTACAGGAGGAAGATGGGTTGGACATGTTGGAATGATAACCGAAGTTTTGGAAGATGAAATTAAGTTTATCCATTCTTCTACAAGCTCAGGCGTTATAATTTCTTCCACTAAAGAAGAGTATTATGCCAAAAGATTTGTTCAGATAAACCGCGTTTTGAGTAATTAGCTATTTTATAGCTCAAGCCGCATCAGAATGTCGGTTTGAATGTCCTCCCCTAAAACAAATGTATGGTTGCCGAAGGTCGTAAAACCATTTTTGGTGTAAAAGTTAATCGCCCGCTCGTTCTTTTCCCAAACACCCAGCCAGATATTTTTCAATCCGTTTGCATTCGCGATTGCTATAGCTTTACTGAAAAGTAATTGTCCGAGATTTTTGCCATAATAGTCTTTGGAAACATAAATGCGTTCAATTTCTAACGCATTTTTATCCTGTAGTTCCGTTTGCGCTTTTCCAAAATTCACTTTTAAATACCCTACAACTTCCGAATCATTTTTAGCAAGATAAAATTCCGAATCCGGATCGCTCATTTCCGCTGTCATTTTTTCCGCAGTGATGTTCGCATCCAAATAGAGTTGCATGTTTTCTGCTGTATTGTCTTTCGCGAAAGCTTCGATGAACGTTTTTCTGCTTATGTCTACAAGGTCATTAACATCGGTAATTGTAGCTTTAACTATTTCGAAATTTGTCTCCATAGATTTCCAGTCATTTTTTTTAATTGCATACTCAAAATTTAATTTTTCCGGTTCGCCATGATAAGCGACTTCCATTTCGCGCACTTTTTTTGCGCCAAGCCGTTCAATGGCTTTCTGAGATCGGATATTTCCTGCACCGATATGAAAATAAACGTCATCCACGAATTCAAACGCGTAATCCAGCATCAGTTTTTTTACCGATGGATTGTAAGTTGAGCCCCAAAAATCCCTGCCGTAAAAAGTATAACCAATCAGTACGCTTTTTTCGGAGGCATTCAAATCGTAAAAACGCGTACTCCCAATTACCTGATTTGATTTCTTGTCGATGATAATAAATGCGCCTTGTGATTCGATGGCGCCATCAAAAAAATTTTGGAACACTTCTCGCTGATAACGGTTTTTATTAGGATGTTGTTCCCAGATTAAAGGATCGGATGCAACTTGGTATAAAGCATCGAAATCGCTTTCTTTAAGCGGAACCAGTTTGACAATTTCGCTTTCTAAAACAGGCTGGAGGTTCATAAATTGGATTTGGATAAAAATACGAAATCCGCTTCAATTACTCAAAGCGGATTTCCAATTTTGCATTTATTTAGGACGACTAGTAGTACATATAGCGTCTTACTTTAGCAATGTATTTCGCCAGGCGGATTACCTGATGGCTGTAACCATATTCGTTATCATACCAAACATACATTACCACATTTTTACCGTCAGCAGAAACGATGGTAGCGTTACTGTCAAAAATAGCCGGAGCCGAAGTTCCAACGATATCAGACGATACCAATTCGTTGTTCAGTGAATATTTGATTTGCTCTACAAGATTTCCTTCCAAAGCATATTTTTTCATGATCGCGTTCAATTCTTCTTTAGTCGTATTTTTTCCAACTTCAAGGTTTAATACCACTAATGATCCATTTGGAACCGGTACACGGATAGCGTTTGAAGTTAATTTTCCGGCTAAACTTGGCAATGCTTTTGCAACAGCGCTTCCGGCACCAGTTTCAGTAATTACCATGTTTAATGCAGCAGCTCTTCCACGACGGTATTTCTTGTGCATGTTGTCTACCAAATTCTGGTCATTAGTATAAGCATGGATAGTTTCCAAGTGTCCTTTCACCACACCTAAAGTTTCTTCCATAGCCGCTAAAACCGGAGTAATAGCGTTGGTAGTACAAGAAGCTGCAGAATAAATTTTCACTTCATCCGGGTTGTAATCTTCATGGTTTACGCCGTATACAATGTTAGGAACGCCTTTCCCTGGAGCAGTCAATAAAACTTTATCAGCGCCAACAGAAGTCAGGTGACGGCTTAAAGCTTCTTCCGTTGTGAAAGCACCTGTATTGTCAATAACTAAAGCATCGTTGATTCCGTAAGCTGTATAATCAATTTCTTCCGGAGAATTTGCAGTAATGATGTGAACTGTTGATCCGTTGATGATTAATGCATTGTTTTCGATATCCGCTGCCACTGAACCTTCGAAATCACCGTGAACGGAATCATAACGTAACAAAGAAGCACGTTTTTCCAATGAAGAAGCGTCATTTCGGTCTCTGGTAACAATCGCTCTTAAGCGTAATTGCTGACCTTTTCCGATTTTCGACATCATTTCACGAGCCAATAAACGTCCGATACGTCCAAATCCGTAAAGCACTACGTCTTTTGGTTTGATTTCCGAAGTGTCTTTTGCGTCTTTTAATTTGTCGATTACGAATGCCGTAGCATCGTTGTATTTGTCGTCTTCTAAGTGGTATTCATACGTTAGTTTGCCAATGTCAATTCTTGATGGCGGTAAATCCAAAGCTTGAATAGCTCTTGCGATTTCCACAGAATCGAAAACGTTAATCGGTTTTTGAACGAACTCTCCCGCATATTCATGCAAGTTGATGATATCACTTACATTTCTGTCAATCAACTGGTTTCTGAAAAGCACCAATTCGATTGATTTGTCATACCATAAATCACTGATAATTTTGATGAATTCTACACCGGCTCTTCTTCTGTCTGCCTGAAAAGCCAACTCTTTTTCGTATAAAGCGGAATTGTTCATGTGTGTTATTTTGTGTTGTTTAAATTTGGGGCAAAATTATTGATTTTTAATCACATTACAGAAAATTATCTTTGAAAAATGAATAAAAAAAGCCCAATCATTTGACTGGGCTCTCATTAAAAATAGCTGTTTATTTACAATAACATCTGCACGCGTTCGCCGCCTTGCGTGATTAGTTCTATTTTGAATTTCTGATTCGCCGATTTCGAGTTTAAGATTCGGGATGCCTGTTCCATCGAAGTGATCTTGCTTCCGTCTATTTTCAGAATGATGCTTCCTTTCAGTGCTTCAGCGTATTCGATATATTGTTCATTGGAAACGGCTTTGATTTTCACGCCTTCCTTAATTTGGAAACGTCGTTTATCCGCGGCATTGATGTCCTCGAATTCAAATCCGTTGTAATCCACATTGATCAATTCTTTTTTGGTCAGTTTTACAGGAACAACTTTTTGGTCGCCATCTCTTATGATTTCAACATTTACCACATCATTAGGGCGTTTAGTGTTGATATAAGACGTTAAATCGATATAACTGTTAACCGTTTGATTGTCCAGTTTCACGATAATGTCTCCTTTCTGCAATCCTGCAATTTGTGCGCCGGAATTTTTAGAAACGGCGTTCACATAGAATCCCTGTGTACGGTTTACGCCAAATTCTTTTGAAATGGCGCTGTTGAGTTCACTTCCTTCCACACCCAAAACGCCACGTTGCACGTTACCGTATTCCATTAAATCCTCAATGATTTTTCGGGTAATATTTGATGGAACAGCGAAGGAATAGCCAATATAAGAACCGGTCTGCGAAGAAATCATAGTGTTGATTCCCACCAATTCACCTCTCGTATTAACTAAGGCACCACCACTGTTTCCGGGGTTTACAGCAGCATCCGTCTGAATAAAGGCCTGAATTCCGTCCTTGCTTAAATTTCTGGCTTTCGCAGAAACGATCCCGGCAGTTACTGTTGAATTCAGGTTGTAGGGATTACCAACGGCCAGAACCCATTCACCCACTTTCATATTATCCGAATTTCCAAAAACTGCATAAGGCAATTTCTCATCGGTATCGATTTTTAAAAGGGCCACATCCATCTTGCTGTCGGTACCCATTAATTTTGCTTTATAAGATCGGTTGTTGTTTAAAGTCACCTCAAGTTCCGTGGCATTCTGAATCACATGGTTGTTGGTAACGATATAACCGTCTTCGGAAATAATTACTCCTGAACCGGTTCCGATCTGTGTTTGCTGTTGCCCACCCCTGTAACCATAATAGTATTCCAGAATAGGGTTGGACGGTACTTCCGAAACGGAAACGTTTTTTACGTGCACCACATAATGCACCGCGTTTTCTGCAGCAGCTGTGAAATCTACATTTTCTGCACCCAGACTCACATTCCTTGAATAGTTTTCAGGTGCAATGGTTAATTTGCTTCCTGACGATGAAGATTCGTCAAAAAACAGTTTGTATGCGCCAAGCGTTATTGTTCCGCTTAACAGAGATACAACTAATAAGCTTGAAATTTTGTTCATGATGTATGATAAATTTAATTATTTAACAGTAAAATTAAAAACTTCACCAATTTAAAAAAATGGTTTAACGCCCGTTTAACACACTTTAACGTCTCATTAAATATTCGTACTTTTGTTATTAATTGATTTTCAAGATGAAATACTCCTTTTATAAATATCAGGGCACGGGTAACGATTTTGTCATGATTGACAATCGCGATTTACATTTCCCCAAAAATGATACCAAACTTGTCGAAAAATTATGTGACAGGCGCTTCGGTATTGGTGCCGATGGCTTGATCCTTTTGGAAAACGATGAAACCACAGATTTCAGAATGGTTTATTACAATTCCGATGGGAATGAAAGTTCCATGTGCGGAAATGGCGGCCGCTGTTTGGTGGCATTTGCAAAGAAATTAGGAATCATCGAAAACGAAACAACTTTTATCGCGACCGACGGATTGCATTATGCTACCATAAATGATGAAGATATTGTATCGCTGCAAATGAAGGATGTTGATGAGGTTCAGGAAAATGACAGTCATGTTTTTTTAAATACAGGTTCGCCTCATCATGTTCAAATGGTACAAGATTTGCACATTTTCGACGTGAAAAACCAGGGTGCCAAAATCCGGTACAGCGGTTTGTACGGAAAAGCCGGCAGTAATGTAAATTTTGTATCCCAGACCGATGATGACAAATTTGCATTACGTACCTACGAGCGAGGCGTAGAAGATGAAACTTTGTCTTGTGGAACTGGGGCTACCGCCGTGGCTATTGCCATGAAAGCTACCGGAAGAACAAACAGTTCAGTGATAGCGCTTCAAGTGGAAGGCGGGGCATTGGAAGTTTCCTTCACGGAAGAGAATGGTCTTTATACCCATGTTTTCCTGAAAGGCCCTGCGACTTATGTCTTTAAAGGAGATATTTCTGTTTAGTTGTGAATATTAAAATTTAAGTATCCAAACTGTCTAACAATCTAAGAAGTCTAACAATCTAAGTAATCCAATTTGACAACCCTACAAGGAAATACAATTTACTTACGCGCCCTGGAACCCGAAGACCTGGAGTTTGTCTATGCAATAGAAAACGACGAGGTTATCTGGGAAGTAAGCAACACACAAACGCCTTATAGCCGTTTTTTGATCCGTCAGTACCTGGAGAATGCCCATCAGGACATTTATGAAGCCAAACAACTCCGCCTGGCCATCTGCAAAAATGACACTTTTCAGGCAATAGGGTTAATTGATTTATTTGATTTTGATCCGAGAAACCAGCGCGCCGGCGTGGGAATCGTTATCCGGAATATTGAAAACAGAAGTCAGGGCATTGGTACGGAATCCCTCGGCTTGCTAATCGAATATTGCTTTACCCATTTACTCTTACATCAATTGTATGCAAATATTGGCATGGATAATATAGCAAGTCTCAACCTTTTTACTAATTTTGGCTTCCAATGCATCGGCGTGAAAAAAGATTGGAACCGTTTTCAGGACCGCTATGCAGATGAAGGTCTTTACCAATTAATTAACCCAACAAAATAATAAAGTTTTGAATCCAAAAAGAATTGTTTCGATTACCTCGGTCGTTATCTTGCTTGCAGCTACTGTTTTTGGTGTTGTAGTCTATCTTAAAGCATTTACGCCAAATACAAAATTCAGTGAAGAAGAAGTATTTGTATATGTTCCCACGAATTCCACTTATGAAGATGTAAAGAAAATAGTGGCACCTTATGTAGAAAATATGGATAAATTTTCTTTTGTTGCTGAAAGACGTGGTTACAGTTCCAGCGTGAATCCCGGAAAATTTTTACTGACCAAAGGAATGAGCAGCTTCAGCATTGTTTCGTCCTTACGTCATAATGTACCTGTAAAACTGGCTTTCAATAACCAGGAATCTTTGGGTAAATTAGTACAGCGTCTGTCTTCACAAATTGAACCGGACAGTTTGTCCCTGACCGAAGTTTTTACCGATTCTACTTTCATGGCCGATAACGGATTCAACAAGCAAACCGTTTTAGCTATGTTTATACCGAATACCTATGAATTCTACTGGAATGTGTCTCCGCGAAAAGTACGCGATAAATTAGCAAAAGAATACAAAAGATTCTGGAACGAAGAGCGTCTGGCCAAAGCACAGGTATTGGAGCTGACTCCGGTTGAAGTTTCCACTTTAGCGGCAATCGTCCATGAAGAAACTGCAAAAGCAGATGAAAGACCACGTGTGGCAGGAGTCTACCTGAACCGTTTGAAACTGGATATGCAGCTGCAGGCGGATCCG
>NZ_CAMLMK010000082.1 GCF_946481155.1 uncultured Flavobacterium sp. | reverse complement strand
CTTGTTGGATACATGCTTCCTTACAAACCTGATATTCAACATATACCGAAAGTGTTTTTACATTCGGGTTCGTGATTTTTACGGTTTGCCTGAATTGCGCCTTATTTTCAAACATGTATTCATCTACCTCAAAAACATCGCTGTAGACTTTCTTATACGGACTTTCCTTTGTTTTTCCGACTAATTCAAAATTTCCCTTAGCATTCTTAAATTCGAAAACAGTCGGCATGGAACCACCTTCCGGAGTGAACTGTGAGAACATGTGCCATTCGTGCTCAATGGAAGCATCAAAAACCAACACTACTTCAGTATCAGATTTTTTCTCAATGGAGGTTTTCCAGGAAACAGGATTAAGTATTTGTGCCTGAGCACTTAAAAAAGTAAAAAATAATAATAGTAAGGTAGTTAACTTGTTCATTACTGAAGTTCTATTTTTATAGTTGTTTGTGTTGTCTCATCTGTTAAAAATCGTCTGTCTGCCCGTTTTCCAGGCACCCAAACTATCTGATTGTCAGAACATAATAGCCAAACATTTTCTTTATCGATCAAAGAATACTTCTCGTCTTTAAAGTACTTGCTGAGCTTTTTCTTTCCGGTCATTCCCGATGGGTAAAAATAATCACCTTCCTGCCATTTTCGAACAGTCAGGGGAAATTTTAACTTATCTTTATCAACAAAGATAACGGCATTGTTTAGAGTATCTGTAACCTTTGTTACAAAAGATATAGTCATATTAAGCGGAAAAGTAATTTCCTGCTGATTTTCTTCAATTAAATATTCCGCTGGATCTGTATTTTGGATCGCTTCTAAAATTAATACACCGCGGTCTTTCAGCAAACGGAAATTGCCTGAAAAAATCTGTTTTCCCGATTGCGCGTCCACTAAATCATAAATATCATTCCAAGCCGTAAAGCCAAAAGGTTTTAGCCATTGGTAAAGATAAGCCTGATAATTGGGCAGAATTTTAAGTTCGTCGATATTGATTTTTTTCTGATTATCTGCATCCTCAACCACTTTCCGATATACAATTCGGGAAGCATCATCAACCAGAGTTTCCGCCTGTTGCAGATTTTCTAATGTCTGTTGAAACGAATCCAGAAAACCCGGATTGAGTTCTTTTAAAATCGGAATCACAGTATGACGAAGTTTGTTACGCAAATATTTATCGGAAGCATTACTGGAATCTTCACGCCATTCTATATCATTTTCCTTTGCATAATTTTCAATTTCTTTCCGTGAAAAAATTAATAACGGACGGGCGATTTTGTCATTTTGCCGAGGAATTCCTGTCAGCCCTTCCAAGCCGGTACCACGCGTAAAATTGATTAAAAATGTTTCTATAGAATCGTCCAGATGATGTGCCGTAAGCAGAAAATCAAAACCCTCTTTTTCCAGCAATTCATTAAACCAATGGTAACGGATTTGGCGTGCAGCTACTTGAATTGATAGTTTATATGAGGAAGCGTATTTATTTGTATTAAAACTATTTGTGTAAAATTTAATATTTAGTTTTTCGCAAATTATTTTCACAAAAGCTTCATCACCATCGCTCTCCGTTCCGCGCAAATTAAAATTGCAATGCGCTACTGAAATATCAAAATGCAACTGATGAAACAGATGAACCAAAACCATACTGTCAATACCACCGCTAACAGCTAATAATAGCTTTTTTCCTTTCAGAAAAGGAAGGTTCTTATTGAGATGATTCTGGAGTTTTTGAAGCATAGCCAAATGTATAAAATTTAACCGACTAAAACCTCTCGCATTGCCTTAGCTTTCAACAGGCATTCTTCATATTCATTTTCCGGAATGGAGGCAGCTGTAATGGCACTACCCACTGAAAAGGAAACATACCTCGAATTTGAATTATATAAAATACTGCGAATTACAACGTTGAAATCGAAGTCATTATCCGGTGTAAAATATCCCACTGCTCCACTGTATAAACCACGTTTTGTTTCTTCCAGTTCTTCAATGATTTTCATTGCCGAAATTTTTGGAGCACCGGTCATGCTTCCCATAGGAAAAGTGGTTTTTATAATTTCTAAAGGTGAGGTCGATTCTTCAACGGTTGAAACTACTGTGGAAATCATCTGGTGTACTTGTTTGAACGAGTAAATCCCACACAATTCTTCAACTTCCACTGAGCCTTTTGTTGCAGTATGCGATAAATCATTGCGGACTAAGTCCACAATCATAATGTTTTCCGATCGTTCTTTAGGGTTTTGAGCAAGTTCAGTTTTAGAATTTTCATCCATTTCTTTGTCAAAAACGCGTTTGGCGGTCCCTTTTATAGGTTGCGAAATGACTTTTGTTCCTTCCTTCCGTAAATAGCGTTCCGGCGAAGCACATAGGAGATAATCTGTGTTATTTTTGAAATAGGCTGCAAATGGGGGTTCGGAAATCGCATTTAGCTTCCGATAGAACTGTAACGGTTTGATATCGGCATTTTCTGCAAAAAATTCCATGCAGAAATTAGCTTCATAAATATCGCCACGATGAATATGTGTGAGCATCTCGCCGACTCTCTCCAAGTACTTTTCTTTTGAAATCCTTTGTTCGATTTCAATAATTTGGGAGTCGGAATGTGCTGTAGTATCCTGAAAATTCATTTCTTCCAAATCGGCATCAATCTCATCATCGCACATATTTAAGTAGCTGATTTCTAATTCATATCCTTTTAACAAAAAGAGTTTTTTAGGTTGGAAAAAGAATAAATCAGGAAAATGCAATCCATCGTGATTATTGGAAGTCAGTTTTTCAGTATCGTTTTTCAAATCATACGATAAATATCCGAACAACCAGTCTTTTGTCTGCTGCTGGTATTGCTTCAAATCTTCAAAAGCGTTGTAATAATCGGTCTTAACCGACGTAAAAGCGTCCACGGCCAAAACAACATCATAACTACTGTAGTGCTGCGGATAATTATTACTGTCCAAAAAGGCAACTTCCCGAAATTGCTGTGACCAGGCCAGTAATCGGTTTTTAAAATCCTCAGGAGTTGCAATATGGTGGGTAACAGATGTTCTCAAGCTTATTTATTTGAATGGTAAAATTAACATTTAAACGCGAAGTTAACAAAGAAAGCAGGACTTACTTTTACTTGAATAATTCAACATTTTAGGCTAAATAAACAAGAAGCCAAATTACATAAATCACTGATTTTAAGTAACTTTACAATTAATTACAACCAATTAAACTGCCGGTCATGAAAAAAGTCGTTTACTTTCTGCTGATTGGTGTTGCCTTGTTTTTTTCATGCAAAAAAAATACTCCTGAAAAAGAAGCAGCAATTGGAAAAAACAGTTTAAGCTGTGCACCGCCGACTGTAGATGCCAAATGGTATACTTCCGATAATAAAGCACCATTATTCGAAGGTATGGACGTTATTGATTATCCGATCAGTACAAAAAATCCCGAAGCTCAGAAGTATTTCAATCAGGGTTTAGCGTTAGCTTACGGATTCAATCATGCTGAAGCGGCACGTTCCTTTTATTATGCAACAAAACTCGATCCCGAATGCGCCATGTGCTTCTGGGGTTTTGCTTATGTTTTGGGTCCGAATTACAACGCCGGAATGGAGCCTGATAATTACGAAAGAGCCTATAAAGCAATTCAACAAGCCTTGAAATTACAGGATAAAGTCTCGGAAAAAGAGAAGGCATTAATTAATGCATTAGCAAAGCGATATGTAGTAAAACCTGTCGAAGATCGTAGCAAATTGGATATTGCTTATTCAAATGCCATGAAGGATGTTAACGCAAGATTTCCTGAAGATATCAATATCAATGCTCTGTATGCCGAATCGGTTATGGATTTGCATCCATGGGATTTGTATGAGAAAAATGGAGCTCCAAAGCCATGGACTCCGGAAATTGTTTCGCTGCTGGAGAAAATACTGAAAAAAGATCCAAAACATATTGGGGCCAATCATTTTTACATTCACGCGGTTGAAGCCTCCAGCACTCCGGAAAGAGCAAATGCTTCAGCGAAATTCTTTGATGACGGAAATGCATCTTCTTTCGGGCATCTGGTACATATGCCTTCCCATATTTACATTCGGACCGGAGAATACCACAAAGGAACTTTGGCCAATCTTAACGCAGTTAAAGTTGATAGTAATTATGTTACGATGTGTCATGCCCAGGGTGCTTATCCTTTAGCTTATTATCCGCATAATTATCATTTTTTAGCAGGTACGGCAACTTTGGAAGGAAACTCAAAATGGGCGATGTTCGGAGCTAATGAAACTTCTAATCACGTCCATCCGAAAACAATGATTGAACCAGGTTGGTCAACACTTCAGCACTACTATGTCATTCCTTATTTTGTAGCAGTTAAGTTCGGAAAATGGGACGACATCCTGAAAATGAAATTAGTCTCCGATTCGATGAAGTATCCAACTGCTATTGCGCATTATGCAAAAGGAATGGCTTATTTAGGCAAAAACGATTTCAACAAAGCTAAAACGGAATTTCTCAGATTAGAAGTTTTAGCCCATGATAAATCTCTGGAAAAAGTAACTATTTGGGAAATCAATTCTTTCCATTCCATATTGCAGATTGCCGAAAAAGTCTTGAAAGCCGAATTATTAGCTTCTCAAAAAAGATACGACCAAAGCATTTCACTGTTGAAGAAAGCTGTGGAAATTGAAGACGGACTGAATTATAACGAACCGCCCGACTGGTTTTTCTCCGTAAGGCATCATCTCGGCGCCATACAAATTGAAGCCGGAAAATATAACGACGCAATTAAGACCTATGAGGAAGATTTAAAAAGACTGCCAAAAAATGGCTGGGCACATCACGGACTGAAATTAGCCTATGAAAAACTAAACAATAAAGCTAAAGTTCGCGAAATGGAACAACTGATCGCTAAAAGTTGGGCAACCGCCGATATAAAAATTACTACTTCTAGAATCAAGTAGGAATTTAGAGTGAAAATTTCGTAAATTATTTCTTATTTTTGGAATAGTAACTTCTAAAAAACCAAATCATTATGAGAATTGCAACTATTATTGTACGGGTTCTGTTGGGTCTATTATTGTTGTTTTCGTCAATATCGTATTTTTTTCATTTGTTTCCTGAACCGCAACTGGCCGGCGACATGAAAACATTTAACGATGGACTCACTGCATCCAAATACCTGATTCCTTTAGTGAAAATCATTGAATTGCTTGCAGGATTGGCGTTTGTCAGTGGTAAATTTATCAAATTGCTTAACCTTGTCTTTTTGCCCGTTTCAGTAAACATAGTACTTACGCATGTATTCTTAGCGCCTGAAGGACTTCCGGTCGCTCTGTTCGTATTTCTTGCAAACGTTTTCCTGATCTACAGGTATTGGAATAGTTATAAAGGAATCGTCAGCGCTAATTAATGCTAAAAAATACAAAACCCACTCAATGAGTGGGTTTTATTATTTAAATCTAAGATTGATTACACATGTAACGCTCTATTTTCAGTAGCAGCTAATGCAGCTTCTTTGATAGCTTCCGCGAAAGTTGGGTGTGCGTGTGACATTCTTGAAATATCTTCTGCAGAAGCGCGGAATTCCATTGCAGTGACAGCTTCAGCGATTAAATCCGCTGCTCTTGCACCGATGATGTGAATTCCTAAAACTTCGTCCGTTTTTGCATCAGCAAGGATTTTTACGAAACCATCGTTATCAGCACTTGCACGGGCACGGCCTAACGCTTTGAAAGGGAAACTTCCTGCTTTGTATGCTACACCTGCTTCTTTTAATTGCTCTTCTGTTTTACCGACAGCAGCAACTTCCGGCCAGGTATAAACCACACCCGGAATCAAGTTATAATCGATATGAGGTTTTTGTCCTGCCAAATATTCCGCAACCATAACACCTTCTTCTTCAGCTTTATGTGCTAACATTGCTCCACGAACAACATCTCCGATAGCGTAGATATTTGAAGCTGTAGTCTGCAAATGATCGTTTACTTCCACCTGGCCTCTTTCTGTGATTTTCACTCCTGCTTTGTCTGCATTCAATCCGTCTGTATAAGGGCGGCGACCCACAGAAACCAAAGAATAATCTCCTTCTAAAGTGATGATTTCTCCTTTAGCGTTTTCAGCTTTTACGGTAACAACATCACCTGCTCTTTCAACAGCCTGTACTTTGTGGGAAGTATAGAATTTCATTCCTTGTTTTTTAAGCACTTTTGTCAGTTCTTTTGACAAACCGCCATCCATGCCCGGAATAATTCTGTCCATGAATTCCACTACGGAAACCTGTGAACCAAGACGTAAATATACTTGTCCTAACTCCAAACCGATAACTCCACCACCAATAATTACAAGGTGTTTCGGAACCTCTTTCAGTTTTAAGGCTTCGGTTGAAGTAATGATTCTTTCTTTATCGATTTTGATAAACGGCAAAGACGAAGGTTTTGAACCTGTCGCAATGATTGTATTCTTAGCTTCAATTTTTTCAACGGAACCATCTGCTTTCGTTACATTGATAGTAGTTGCATTTTCAAATGAACCAACACCTTCAAAAACAGTGATTTTGTTTTTATCCATAAGGAATTTTACTCCGCCTGAAGTCTGATCTACAACTGCTTGCTTGCGGCCGATCATTTTCTCCAGATTTACTTTCACATCACCTGAAACCTCAATTCCATGATCTGCAAAGTGCTGTAATTCCTCATAATGATGAGAAGAAGCTAATAATGCTTTTGATGGGATACAGCCTACATTAAGGCAAGTACCTCCAAGGGTTGAATATTTTTCTATAATGGCAGTTTTCATTCCCAACTGTGCGCAACGAATCGCTGCAACATAACCACCGGGACCTGAACCTATAACAACTACGTCAAATGAACTCATAGTATTTATTTTATGTTGTGTTTTAAAATTTCGAGTGACAAAATTAAGGAATTTTGTTTATACCAAATTGGTTTCTGAAGGAATATCCCAACAAGACATAAAAAAACCCTAAAATTTCTTTTAGGGTTGTCTTTTTTCAAACTAAAACTTAGATTGCAGCAGCGTCATCGCAAGTATAGATTTGTGGGCATGCAATGTAATCACCACAATAAAAAGGTCCGGTTACAGCACCACTGCATGAACATCCGCAAAGTGATAAATCCGGATTTCCTTTACCTTGTCCGTTGATTGATTTCAGGCTTTCGTTTGAAAGCACTTCTGCTCCTGCAATGTTTAAAAGTCTTGTTTTCATAAAAATTACTTTTTTTGATTAATAATCTAACGAAAGTACTATTTTCTTTACAAAGTAAAAAAGACTTTTAGTTAATTTTGTGAGATTTTTACAGGTAAAAAGCTGTAGTGTTTTTTACCTCACCAATCATGAAAGTGCTGTGTGTACTGCCAATATGCTGAAGCGTAGTCAGTTTTGTTACCATAAATTCCCGATATTCTTCCATATCCTTTACGCAGACTTTCAGAATATAATCGTAATCACCACTCACGTGGAAGCATTCCAGGACTTCATTTAGCTGCACTACTTCTTTTTCAAACTGATTGATGAACTCTTTTGTGTGCTGCAACAACTTCAGATGGCAGAAAACCACAAATCCTTTGTCTATCTTATTTCGGTTGACTAAGGCGACATATTTATTGATGATCCCCTCTTTCTCGAGCTTTTTTATCCGTTCATAAACAGCTGTAACAGAAAGATTCAGTTTCAGGGAAAGCTCTTTTGTTGTCTGCTTACTGTCGGACTGTAGCAGTTTCAGTAGTTTTTTATCTATTGCATCGAAGTTCATCGGAAGAATTTTTTTTGGTTTGAAAGTCAAATTTAACAAATAATAGCCATATAACATCTAAAATTATTAATTTATGTAGATTTATTTTCTAATTAATCAGGTTTGCATTGATTAATTTTCCTGAATAAACGTAATTTGACCTCTTTATAACTACACCACCTACTAATAATTTATTATGAAAAAATTTAACCCGGCAGACAACATTCAGGATTTACAGTACTTTGGGGAATTTGGAGGCGTAAACCCTTCGATTTCTGATAGTTCTACATATACTTTCCTTTCAGCGAAAACAATGTTTGATACTTTTGAAGGAAATGCTGAAGGCTGTTACCTATATTCACGTCATTCTTCACCAAGTAATTTGTATTTGGATAAGGCATTGGCCGCAATGGAAGGAACTGAAAGCGCTAATGTTTCTGCTTCAGGAATGGGTGCTATCACTCCTACTTTATTGCAATTATGCGGAAATGGTGATCATATTGTTTCCAGTCGTACGATTTACGGAGGAACTTATGCCTTCTTAAAAAACTTCGTTCCTCGTATGGGCATCAGCACAACGTTCGTGGACATTACTAAACTGGACGTTGTAGAAGCAGCAATCACTCCAAACACTAAAGTACTATACTGTGAGACCGTGAGCAATCCTTTATTGGAAGTAGCTGACATCGCTTCGCTTTCTAGAATTGCAAAAAGACACAATCTTAAATTGGTTGTTGACAATACATTTTCTCCACTATCCGTTGCTCCTGCTAAATTAGGCGCCGATATTGTAATCCACAGTTTAACGAAGTACATCAACGGAAGCAGTGATACTGTTGGTGGTGTGGTTTGTGCTTCACAGGAATTCATCAACGATTTGAAAAATGTGAACAACGGGGCAAGTATGCTTTTAGGTCCTACAATGGATAGTTTACGTTCCGCGAGTGTGATGAAAAACCTTCGTACCCTTCACATCCGTATGAAACAGCACAGTCAGAATGCACAATATTTGGCAGAACGATTTGAAGCTGACGGAATAAAAACAGTATATCCAGGTTTAAAATCACATCCAAGCCATGAGATCTACAAAAGCATGATTAACCCGGAATATGGCTTTGGAGGGATGATGACGATAGACGTTGGTTCCTTAGACAATGCCAATGCTTTGATGGAATTAATGCAGGAAAAGAACTTAGGTTATCTGGCAGTAAGCTTAGGATTTTACAAGACTTTATTCAGTGCGCCGGGAACTTCAACTTCTTCTGAAATTCCGTTGGACGAACAACAAGAAATGGGCCTTACCGACGGATTGATCCGTTTCTCCATCGGTTTGGATAACGATATTGAAAGGACCTACACTATGATGAAACATTGTATGGAGGAACTTTTGATTTTAAATTAAGTTTTTTAGTTTTTTAGTTAGTAATCCGCTTTTGAGTAGTCATTAGCGGATTTCTTTTTTGTAACAAATCAGGTAAATTCGTAATTATTTGATGTATCAAATAATTTTTGCATTTCTTAACACAATAGGAATCCAACTTTGTATAAATTAGCCCCTTAAATTTTTAACGACAAATGAAAAAGTTTACTTTATTCCTTCTTCTAACGGGTGCGGTGACAACATTCGCACAAAACCTGACGATTGAAGAAACTGTATTGGGCGGAAGAAAATATGCTCCCGCCACGCAAACTGCCCAACAGTGGCGTAAAAACTCGAAATCGGTTACTTACCTTAGTACAGATTATGCCAATTTATTGGAAAAAAGCGCTGCTGCTAACTGGAAAGAAACAACCCTGGCAACAAAATCTGATTTTGAAAGTGCTTTAAAATCAAAAATAACCGGGGATGAATTCAGCGTAAAATCTTTTCCTTCTGTAATAGAATGGAAAACAGCCAATACCTTTGAGACCGAAATTGCCGGAAAAAAGAACAATTATAAAGTAGCGTACGATGTGGTTTCAAAGCAAATCACCAAAGTTGTAACTTATTCGACTGAAGGCACTCAGGCAAAATTTGCCGCAAATGGAAATGTTGCGTGGTTAAAAGACAATAACATCCGAATCACTTCTTCAAACGGAAACGTATTGGAAGTAACCAACGACCAAAATCTGGCAATCGTTAACGGATCGGATTATGTTCATCGTCAGGAATTCGGTATCGACCGCGGAATGTGGTGGAACGAAGCCGGAACACAATTAGCATATTACAGAAAAGACGAAACTATGGTGGGCAACTACCCTATCATCAACTGGAACGAACGTGAAGCTGTAAACAAAGACATAAAATATCCAATGGCAGGGATGACCAGCGAAAATGTAACATTGGTTGTTTACGACGTCGCTTCAGGTAATAAAGTTACGATCCAGACGGGTGAGCCGAAAGAACAGTATTTAACGATGGTTTCATGGGAGCCAACAGGAAAATACATCTTCATCGGAATATTAAACCGTGAACAGAATCATCTGAAATTCAACAAATACAATGCTGCAACAGGAGCTTTCATTAAGACATTGTTTGAAGAGAAAGCGTCAACTTGGGTTGAGCCTCAGCATGCATTAACCTTCGTCCCGAACAATCCGAACCAATTTATCTACCAAACGGATTTCTACGGATTCAACCAAATGTATTTGTACAACACGGATGGGAAATTGTTGAAAAACCTTGGTTACAAAGATGTCGTGGTAAAAGACTTTTTAGGTTTTGATGCAAAAGCAACAAAGATCAACTACATGGGTACGGCTAACAATGGTTTAGACAAACAATTATATCAGGTTGATTTGAAATCAGGGAAAACTGTCCAATTGACGACAGTTTCCGGCATGCATAATGCTTCAGTTTCTTCGGACGGGACAATGGTTTTGGACCAGTACAGCAATGTGACCACGCCAAACGAGATTTCGGTTATCGATGTGAAATCCAAAAAAGCAACTACATTATTAAAAGCAGATAATCCTTTCACAGGAAAAATCACCATGCCGAAAATGGAATTGGTTACGATCACTTCTGCAGACGGAAAAACGCCTTTAAACGGAAGAATCATCTATCCAGCCAACTTTGATGTGACTAAAAAATACCCTGTAATGCTTTATGTTTACGGAGGTTCACATGCACAATTGGTGAACAACCGTTGGATGGGCGGCGGTGGCTACTTCGATTATTATATGGCACAGCAAGGTTATGTGGTTTTTACGCTGGACAACAGAGGAAGTGATTCCCGCGGAAAGAAATTCTGCGATGTTACGCATAGACAGTTAGGCGTAAACGAAATGGCCGATCAGATGAAAGGGATTGAATTCCTGAAATCGAAAGCGTTTGTTGATCCTGATAAGATTGGCGTTTTCGGATGGAGTTTCGGAGGATTCATGACAACTTCCTTAATGACAAAACAAAACGATGTATTTAAAGTGGGTGTTGCTGGCGGACCAGTAATCGACTGGAAATATTACGAAGTAATGTATGGTGAGCGTTATATGGACATGCCTCAGGAAAACCCGGATGGTTATGCAAACGCTTCCCTATTAGACAAAGCAAAAGACTTAAAAGGTCGTTTATTAATTATTCACGGAGCACAGGATCCTGTTGTTGTACAGCAAAACAGTATGAACTTTGTGGAAGCTTGCATTAAAGCAGGAAAACAGGTGGATTACTTCTTATATCCTAACCACGAGCATAATGTGGGTGGCAGAGACAGAATTCATATGTATGCCAAGATTGCCGATTATTTTAATACACATTTGAAGAAATAGACGTCTTAGAATCTTAGACTTCTTAAATTGTTAGATATTTAGAAAATCCGTCTTGTGAAAATGAGGCGGATTTTTTGTTTTATCATAACCAATTAAAATCAAATCTATGTTAAAGTAATAACGATGCTTTTGTTTTTGTCTGAACTTTGTAATAGCAATCGTTTAATCTAAAAACTAAGAAATTATGGTACCACAGATTATTGAATTGGAAAAAAAATACTGGCAGGGAATGGAAAATCATGACTATGAAACAGTAAAAAAT
>NZ_CAMLMK010000081.1 GCF_946481155.1 uncultured Flavobacterium sp. | reverse complement strand
CTTCTAATTTCACGATTTCGTTTTTTTAAAATGTGGTATAACGTCCCGCCGGCTTGCTGCAGGTGGGGATTTTGTTCCTTTAGTTTGGTTTATCACCAAGCCAAATATACAAAAAGAAGTTGGAGTTTTCCCTAAAACCCCACTTGCTGCAAACCGCTGTTATACCACGTTTTTCTTTATTTCCCTTTCGTATGAAGTATCAAACCCTAGATAACTTATGTCATTAAGTTTAACTATTTCTATTTCATTCCATTTAGCGTCTTCGTCCACTAAATGTAATTCTACAGATTCTTTTTTCACCGATAATATTTTTCCAACAAAAAAATCATCTTCATCATCATAAGTAAATATCGCAACTAATTCAGAAGATAAACTCTGGAGTGAGCTTTCTAAATCTTTAAAATTGTTTAGATCAATATTGGCTATTAAACTTTCTGAATTGTCATTTTTTAATTCTGAATATTCATCTTCTTCCCAGATTCTAAAATTCTCAACGTCTTTATTTTTAACTATTGTAAATCCGTCAAATTCGCCGTTTTCTTCATCAAAATTAAGAAGCATAACGATTTCTGAGTTCGCAATTAAACACATTCCAGTATACACATTGTCTGTGTTAGGAGCAGTGTCAATATCAATTATTTGTCTCTTTTTTATTGTCTCTTCTAATTTCACGATTTCGTTTTTTTAAAATGTGGTATAACGTCCCGCCGGCTTTCTGTCAGTGGCGGTTTTTTATTACTGACGTTTACAAAAATACCGAAAAGTAGTAAAGAAAAAACTTCTGTTTAAAGAAGAAATGCAAACACTAACCATCCCAAATAAATCCCTAAACCCGCCATTGCAGAAACCCGCTGTTAGCTGTAGCCTTTGTCTTTGCACAACGCTTTTATTTTCTCTACTTCTTGGTCATCAAGTTTGGCAGTTCTAGTACATTTATTTGTAAATAAAAATTTCTTTACCTTCTTACTATCATCCATATGTCTATTTCTATAAATAGCAAATATGATATAGCTTTCTCCAACTTGAAAATTATATGCGCAATTACTAGGATCACCATAAATAGTTATGATCTCTTTTTTTAATTTTCCTTTGAGTTTTTCAGTTACAAGAACAGTGTATTTTTTAGCTATAGCTTGAAAGTCGTGGTTTCTTTTACTCTTTACTAATATGTTTTCTTGTGATAATATCTTTCCACTAATTATAACCTCAGTATGTATTACGGAGTTCTCTCGATTAGCATTAATACAACTACAAGCAAAAGATAGACTTGAGAACAAAATTAATCCTAGAAGCAAGATGTTTTTCATCGGTTCGTTGATTTAAGGTTACAGCTAACGTCCCGCGGCTTGGCGTCAGTTGCGGCTAATTTAGCAAAAAGTTTCCAAGTAGGAGAGAAGGTTGGTTTTTTCCTGGAGCTTGCAAATACAAAATTTAACCAGCAATTGCGCCAAACCGCTGTTAACGGCTGTACTTATTAGCTGATCCATTTATCCAAAGTAAGTAGCAATTCCCAACGATTATTTTCATTTAGTTTGTATATAAAAGTTCCTCCTTCAGCACAAAAGGCACCGCAATTATAACTTATTTCAACTATAACTATGTCTTTCTTTTTATTAAATATAGGAACACTGACAAAACCGACGCAATCATATTCTTTATCTACCTTTTCCCAAAACTTGTGATAATCTTCTTTAGAGTTAATTGTAGTATCAAGTTTAATAAGTTGTCTTTCTTTGATTAGTTTTTGATTTAAAACAAAATTATTACCATTCAAGTATTGAGCCTTGATAAAAGCTTTGTCTTCTTTTGAAAATATAGATAAAGTGTCGATTTTGGAAATTAAGATAGAATCTCCTTTAATATCTATAAAAGAATTTCTGTCCAACAGATTTCCGCAAAACTGATATATTTTGTTTTCTTTCAAGAGAACATTATTGATGAACTCATAAACTATTTTATTTGGAATAATTTCTTGATATTTTTTTTGAGTAAACTTATTATCAATCTTTTCGACACTATCCTTTTTACTTAAGTTATTACAACTTGTAATTAATAGAATGAGAATAATAGATATTTTACTTAAGCGTTTCGTCATGTAGTATTGCCGTTAACGTCCCGGGGCTTCATGAAGTTGGGGTTTATATATTACCAAACCATTCCATAACCACGGAAGCCAAATATATGAAATAACCTTTAAATTTAGCCTTAAAGCCCCAATTTCATGAAACCCCTGTTAGCAAACGTTTTAATTAATAACTAAATCTAACTAAAATTATGACTATTAATTGTCATTTTGTTTTTCAATACTTAAATTCTTGTTTTGATTTGTTATTCTTTCACGATTTTTATTTGCTACAATAATAAAAATTATAAAAGAAAAAATTAAGAGTCCCAAAATTGAGTATCCGCCAGTTTTGTCTTCCTTAAAATTTTGATTTAAAAATTTCTTTTCTTTTATGAAAAAGTAATAATTCAGATATGTTATTAATAGAATGGATATAGCTATAATAGCCTTATTGAAGTTTCTTTCATCAATAGATGGTAGGAAATAAAAATTTACAATTGCCCAAAAAGTATAAAACAAAATGTAAATATATAATGTTGAAATAATTGTTGCTAAATAATCAATTACTCCTTCAGAATACTGTTTGTTTTTAGATAACGTAGTATATAGTCTGAATAATAAATAATTGTATATTTTCATAATTTTTTTTGTAATTCACGTTAGATTTTAAATAATCTAACTAAAATTGGTGACATTAAGTTTTCTAAAGAGTGCCGTTTTTCCAAAATGTTTGCTAACGGTTTGCGGCTTGGCGAAGGTGGCGATTTAACCACAAATGTTCATACGAAGCACACACTTCAAATTTACGAAAAACTGTCATACGAAGCACTGAACCGCCACTTTTGCCAAACCGCTGTTAGTGGCTGGGCTTCTTTGTTTTCCGTCTGTCAGCAACATTTTTTGTCCTGCTGAATTGGTGGACAAGCAACACTTCCGTAGCTACAATAAACACAGCAGTCGCCTTGTTTTGGTTTTAGAACTTGTTTGCATTTTTCACATTCGTAAAAATATTGGCAAGCGTCTGTCGGCATTGTTTCTTCTTTCTTATGTCCGCAGTTGGGGCAAGTTATTGTTGATTGTAATTTGATTTCCATTTTAATTTTCTTTTTTGTCGGTTACAGAATATCCTGTTGAGTTTATTGCTTTTTCGATTTCAGAAATATTTGTTTTTGAGTTGTCAAATTCTATGATTGCATTTCCATTTTCATATGAAGCGTTTGAACTTATTATTCCTGTCAATTTATTTACTTCGTGATTTACGTGTTCTTCGCAACTCGCACAAGTCATTCCGCTAATCGTAAATTTTACTTTTTGAATATTGGATTTGTCCACTACTTTGATTTGCTTTTCTTTCTTTGGGTAGAAAATGCTTGAATAGTATGGAAAGGCAAGCATAACGATTGCAAATGCTGTTACAATTCCTAAAAACATTTTTGACTGAATGAATTTTGGTTTTTCTTCTGTCTCACAGTTGCAGTCAATTTGCTTTTTAGGTTTCAACTTTTGATACCAAGCAAAACCAAGAACCAAAATTGTCAAACCGATAAAATACGGTCTGAAAGGTTCGAGCCAAGAAAAAGTAGAAGCAAGTCCGCTTGTTCCTGCTACTAAAGCCAAGACTGGAGTAATACAACACAATGAAGCTGCAATTGCTGTTAAAAGTCCTGCTCCGATTAGTTTTTTGTCTGTTTTCATAATGTTTCTAAAATTTTGTTTTCGTCAAGTATTTTAAAAAACGGTTTCAGCATTTTTTCATACTCTTTTGTCAATGAGTAAAAAATGGTTTGTGCTTCTCGTTCGGTTTCAATTAGTTTTCGGTCTTTGAGTTTTCGCAAGTGTTGTGAAATTGCCGAAATTGTCATACCAAGAATGTCGCTCATATCACAAACACAGAGTCGTTTTTCTTCATATAATAGAAAGAGAATTTTCAGTCTTACGTTGTTTCCCGCTAATTCAAGTCCGTTCGATAAATAGTCAAACGAGCCGTTGAGTTCTGAAACTCGGTTTTTACAGCGATTTATTTGTTTAATGTCCGCTTGTTGTCGTATGCAAGAATTGTTGTCCATATTGCAAAGATAGTTAATTTGTTTATTTAAGCAATTACTAAAATACAAAATATCAAAAAGAACCCGATTTGTCTGTCGGGTTGTGTCGTCATAGCCTTGCCACTAACTCTTATTTATACGCACTACACGAAATAAACAGAGCCTGTTAAAATGTTGATAAATAAAGGGTTTTTAAAAAAAATATATAAAATAATGCATTGCGGTTTGCGCAATAGATATAAATATATTTTTTCCGCCTTTCAACAGCCAAATGTAAGTAATTTAATCATAGATTGTCGAGCGGACTAACAATTTTTCGGATCGAATTGTCAGAAACATGAGTGTACACCAAAGTGGTCTTTATATCATTGTGACCCAGCAATTCCTGTATGAACCGGATGTCCGTACCGCTCTCCAGCAAATGGGTTGCGTAACTGTGCCGCAAACTATGAATGCCAACTTTTTTTGTAATACGTGCCTTGGTCAACGATTTCTTAAAGACCTCCTGTATGCTCCTCGCACTATACGGCCCGCCATGCTGCCCTTCAAATAAATATTCTTTAGGCTTGTATTGCAGATAGTAGGAGCGAAGTTGCTCCAGAATACTAGCCGGCAGATTCACATAACGATCTTTCTTTCCCTTACCACGCTCAATCAACACCTGCATGGTTTTACTGTCGATATGTGCGATTTTCAGATTAATGATCTCACTAAGTCGCAAACCCATCCCATAACATAATTTCAGCATGGTGTTGTGCTTTAAATTTTCAGCCGCATCCAGAATACGCTTCACTTCATAAACATTCAGTGCCTTCGGGAGCTTACTTTGCTTTTTAGGCCGCGGAATTTCAACAAAGATCTTTTCCTGAAACAAAACCTGCTCATAATAAAACTTAATGCCACTTATCCTGCTGTGAAGCGTACTCTCAGTCAAACGCAACTCTTCAATGCAGTGAAGCAGATAATCACGGACAACATTCCCATCGCAGTATCGCGCCGGCTTGTCTTTTATAAAGTAAAGGTATTGGGCAAATTCATTGGCATAACACCGAAGCGTATTATTGCTGTAACCTTTTAGCTTGAGCTGCTCAACCATCCGCTGCAATTCATTTTGGTTTACAGGAACAATGCGGGACAGCACAGTTTTCCCTACACTAAACTCATTCGTCAATCCAAATAAATCACGGTAATGTTTATTGTCGGGAACATGCCAGGATTTCAGGGTAGGGTTCCATCTGGCACCCCGTAACTGGCGTATCGGCGCAATCAATTCGGCTTTATTCTCAAAGGAAATATAAATGACCCGCTGATTAAAATGGCTTCCGAAAGTAAAAGTGTAAGGCGTAAAATCATTCATCATGGCGTATAGTTTATATACAAACATAATAAATTTGTAGTAATTATCCTAAATTCATAATTACGAAAATTGGGCTGTGAATTCATTTAGAACCACTTACTTAAAACCACTGCTACACAGAAGAAATAGTTTATTGCCCATAATCAATATCTATTTAGACTTGTCTTTTAGTAGAAATAAAGCATTCGAAAAATCGTAGCGTGTATCGGCTCCATGGGTAGATCGTCCAAGGGTGTTGAAAATGACTTTTACATGAAATTGGCCAATCTCACCTTCCACAAACAGATTATCGACTTCCACAATGCCTTCAAGTTCTTTATGCCTGTCAATCAGTTTTTTAATTTTTGGCATTAAGTCCAACTGTTCTTCTGAATTTAGTCTCAGCATGTACTCTGGGTTAGCAAAATAGGTTCTGCTTTCCAGGGTAAAATGACTCTGACCAATGGTTACGCCTTTCCCAATTAAATCCTGTTCTCTGATGATGTAATGGTAATCCTGAACTTCAGCAAATCCGTTTTTACTGGTTAGGTCCAAATAATTGGATTTATCCTTTGCAGAACCCTCGGCAACATTACTGAATATGCCTTTTATATGCCATACTTGCTGTCCTTCCAATTTAGTACGAGCCGTATCCGGAAGGAAAGTACTCAAATAGTCATATTCACGTCGCTCACTTAAAAATTCAAACTTATCCGAGATATTATCTGTCACATCAGCTGTAATCTTTTTGCTGAAGTCAATTTTACCGTTGGCAACCAAGTGGTGTTCTTTTAGTAGATTTTCCAATTCTGTTTTCTGGCTTCGTTTCGCTACCGAGAATGCATTCACATAAGGGAATAACAAAGCAAATAAGCCTATGATAATAAGTGAGATGGGGATGAATTTAATCGTCGGTCTTTTGCCCGCAATAAAATATAGGACTACACTCAATAACCAAACCGCTAATAAAAGTACATAATAGCGTGGTTCCGTAAAACCATACTCTAATAACCTTGTGAAAATTGCGGTAAACAGTAATGCGATCAGAGGAGCCAGGGTAATATAAAACAGCCTGCTGAAAATCCTTACCCACGATTTTGCAGAATCTTCTTTCAGGGGATGGACTAAAAGTAAGGCCAATATTCCCAATATGGAATAAGCCAAAATTAAATAGGAAACCCATCCCTGCGGCAGTTCCCATTGAAACAATATTTTAAAAGAATAAAAATAGAGGATTACAACGTAGATTAACAGCAGCGGGATGAGGATAAATTGGGTAAAGAACTTCAAAACAACGGGATAACTTCCTTCTTTTTCCAGATATTCCAGTCCTTTTTCATTAAAAAGCAGAAAAATAAACACACTGCCGATAATAGAGAAGAAGGCAAAGGTTTCTCCATAAGTTTCAGGTTTAAAATCAATGTTGAAAAGCTCCTGAACCGCAACAATCGCAAGCATAACACCACCGGTCAGCACACCGGTAAATATTGCAGTCAATACGAAATTGATAAAAAGGTTTTTATTGAATTCCCAGAATTTGACTTCCGGCTCGCTTCTTAGAAACGCAATGCAGGAAACCAGCAAATGGGAGATGATCATTACAGGAAAAATGACAAAGGCATATACATCTGTAAAATCTTTTTCCGTTTCCGGCAGAATCAGGAAGTAGGCTACCAGTAAAATAATGCCTATACCATGCCACAATAACTCTTTTCCCACACGCTGAGACAGCATTTTTATGGCAAACATCAGTGAAATACCCAGTGCAGCAGTTAGAATGATTCGCATCGGAAGGAAATCTTTTTCCGGCCGCCAATCATTTTCAATCATATAAATGATGGTTCCGGCCATAAGAACCGCCATTGCCAAAACCATGGGATAGCGTAGAAGAACGTTTTTGACTTTTTCCGAAAGGGCACGAATTTTTTCCATAAGTTTTCTTATAAGTTGTTGCCTGTTTAAGATGGTTTTTTATCTGTTTTTATTGCTTTTTTCAAGTACTTCGCCTTTCATTCGGTATTCTTCGTACTTCGGAACATTACCCATTACCTGATAAACTTCGCTTACATTCTTGAAATATTTAACCAAATCTTTATGTTCTTGTCCCAACTGTTCTATTTTGTTGTTCAAGGCTTTTTCATAATAGCGCAATGCTTCTGTATAATGTTTTTGCTCTTTATAAGCATTTCCTAAATTGGTATAGGTCTGAACAACTTCATTGCTTTTTGTGCCGAATAGTTTCTCCCTGATCTCTTTTGCTTTCAGATGGGCTTCAATAGCTGGCTCGTATTCTTTTTTGCGAAAATAAACGTTACCGATATTCCCATAGCTGGTAGCAACGTCAGCACTGTTTTCGCCCAATTTTGAAAGCCGGATGGAAAGTGCTTTGTTGTGGTAAAGTAAAGATTCATCAAACTTATTTTCAGCACCATAAGTAACACCTAATGTAATGTAGGCTGTAGCGATTGCTAAGCTGCTGGTGTCATTTACCGAACGTCCTTCGGCCAGCGCTTTTTCTAAGTAAAACTTTGCCTTGTCATATTTGTCAAGACGGTTTAAAATGGTTCCTATATTATTGTAGGCGTTTATTGTTTTTTCGGTATTGCCGTTTTTGTGGAAGACTGCGGCTGCCTTTTCATAATATACCAGCGCACTGTCGGGAACCGATTTGCTTTTAAATTCCTCAGCCGTTTTCAGGAAGGCTTCCGCATCCTGGGCACTGGCGGTGGAGTAGGGAAGCGTTGTCAGCAATGCAGTGAAAAGAATAGTCCTAATGTTTCCCATGTTTTACTTCATTGTATATCTCCCAAATATACAAAAAGGGTCTTAAGTTTTTTCCTTAAAACCCTTGATTTGATGTAATAAGAA
Organism: uncultured Flavobacterium sp.; assembly: GCF_946481155.1. The sequence goes on along the minus strand of NZ_CAMLMK010000081.1, from coordinate 3,703 downwards.
TCTATTGCTTTTTCAATTCTTTGATAGTCATCGCGGCAATATCCCTCGCTGCCTGCGTTGGCGAATTACAGTCGCAATTGCTGAATCCAATAACATAAACATCTATTTCCGGAACATAAACACCCATAGTTTTAAACCCGAATATACTTCCGCCATGCTCTCTTACCGCGACTGCGTCAATTTCCTTAAGGTGCCACCCATAGCCATACGTAAATGCCTCTCCATTGTTTAGAGTGTATTTTGTGTAGGCTTTTTTCATGGTATTGGATTTAAGTAATAAATTCCGGTTTAAAGCATTTTGCCATTTCAGCATATCATCTGCGGTCGACATCAATGCGCCTGAGGAAAAAGGAATGTTGAAACTGATCTTCCTTTTATCTACATAATCGTTTTCCTTCTTATGATAGCCATACGCTCTGTTAGCAATATCGGCATCATCATTGGCGTAACGGGAATTGTTCATTTTCAATTTTTTAAAAATATGTGTATTGATGTAGTTTTCATACGTTGTTCCGGAAACCAATTCTATGATATAACCCAAAACGATATATCCGGAATTGCTATACTCAAACTTTTCGCCCGGAGCAAAATCTACAGTCTCATTTTTAAAGAAATCTACCATTTCTTTGGGGGATAAATCCTTTTGGGCAATATCCTTTAAGGCTTTCATTTTAGTAAAATCTTTAATGCCCGACGTATGTGTCAGCAAATGATGCAAAGTAATCTTATCCCCTGAAGGATAGTCAGGAATGTATTTCGAAACCGGATTGTTCACATTTAGCTTTCCCTGTTCCTCCAGCATTAATATGGCAACGGTAGTAAATTGCTTGGTAATCGACCCCAATTGAAAAACGCTTTTCGGAGTTAAATCAATATCCTGTAGTACATTGGCTTTGCCGAATGCTTTTTGGTAAATGGGTTTTCCTTTTTGCGCTACTAAAAATACGCCGCCAGGCCCTTTATTATCTTTAAACACAGTGAGTAGCACACTGTCTATTTTAGTTTCAAGGTTTTGTGCTGAAAGCAGTTGCGCCGGACTGCCAATAGTGATAAAAAGCAGTAGCAGCAAAAAGTTTTGTCTTATATATTTTTTCATGTGAAATTTGTGTTTAATATGTTTATTCATAGCTTCTTATTAGCTTATTTAAATACAAGGTTTTGTTCCGATAGCTATCGAAACCGAAAAGTCATTCTTTGTAAAATCACTCGTTATTTTGTGGTGGAAGCTTCCTTCAATTGTGCTCCATACTGCCGAAGTGCATCATAAATACCGAAGTAGTACTTAAGCATGTTTTCAGTGGTAAGCGTAGTGTTCGAAATTAAAACAACAGCGACATCCTTCGAAAGATTAGAAAGCATTTCCGCTTTTACACCCGGGTCGCTTCCACTATGGCCAATTTGAGTAGCGCCTTGTTTGGTAGCCCAAAAGATCCCGGAATTTAATTTTTCCGGCTGCACGTTTTCTGGTCTGAAAGTGTCCGGAAACTGAAACTTCAACATTTCTGCAACCGACTCCTTTTTTAAGATTCTCGTACCTTTATAGCTGCCTTCATTTAGCAAGCTAATAAAGAACTTCGATAAATCGGTAACCGAAGTACGAACGCCACCGTCCGGATAAGTAGCCAAGCTGTATAACGCAACAGGCTTAAGAACATCGGTTTGCTTATCGTAAAGCTTGGAGTGGTTTTTTAAATTAATTTCCGAAAGAAACCAGCCTGTGTCATCCATCTTCAGCGGTTTGAAAATATGCTTTTTACTGTACAGATTTAATTTCTCATCAGTGCGCAATTCAACAATATAACCCGCTAGTGCCGCAGCAATGTTCGAGTATTCCCGGTAACTTCCCGGTTTGTAATTCAGGAAATTTTCCTTGGCATAGGATGTACTACCGGGAATAAAATAGTTCTTCAAAAAGGCTTCCAGGGTTTCGATCGGATCACCGCCATAATGATACGCACTGTCGTAAATTGGCGCACGGTCGGTAATTCCCGAAGTATGGGTAGCCAAATGCCTTAAGGTAATCTTTTCATTCGGAAAATAAGGATTGACCACTTTAAATGGCAGGTACTTGTTTATGTCTTCGTCAAGCGAAAGTTTCTTCTGCTCAATGGCACGCATCAAAGCTACACCGGTAAAAGTCTTGCTGATGGAGCCAACATTCATAATGGTAGTTGGAGTAAACGGAATTTTGTTGTCTTTGTCGGCATAGCCATACCCTTTGGTCCAGACAACTTCATTGTCAACAATAATTGCCGCGCCAATACCAACAATTCCGGATTCATTCATTTTTTGTTCAATGACAGCGTCAAGCGAACTTGCAGGATTGTCAAGCGAACTTTGTGTACTTTGGCCCGTCGCGTTTTGAGAGTACACGGAAAGAGCCAAAGAAAACAGTGTGATGAGTACTGATTTCATTCTTTTTGATTTTTTTGATTGATAATGATTTTACTTGCCGAATTAAATCCTGCTGTGTTTCCGATCGCTTTGAGCCAACTGATTTTCGCAACGACTTATAATTCAGTTACAAACATAATGAAAATTGTAATAAATATCTTAATTATCTTATAGAATATCCTAAAGCCGTATCAAAGCCGTGCTTACTCCATGGTCATGCCAACCCTTGCGCAATAGAGTCCTGGTGGAATGTATTAGTTTCCTTAAGTGCAATCAAAGTGCAGTATAAGAGCAATACCAAATCAATAGGAGCACAACGTGTTTAAAAAGATGGCTAAAACATTTTAACAATTGCCTACGATTCCAAAATATGTCTTATTTTAGCCTATAAATTGTACGATTATGATTTCAGATAAACAGTTTCATAAGGAACTCGAAATAATAATAGCCAATGCCATTCGCGAAGATGTCGGAGAAGGGGACCACAGCTCATTGGCATGCATTCCCGAAGACGCAATAGGCAAAGCAAAGCTACTGGTGAAAGATGAAGGCACCATTGCCGGTGTTGAATTCGCCAAGATGGTATTCGAATATGTAGATCCGCTATTGGATGTAGAAGTGCTTATCCACGACGGAAGTACAGTAAGATACGGCGACATAGTTTTCTATGTGTCAGGCAGCTCGCAATCCATCCTGAAAGCAGAACGTTTGGTATTAAATGCCATGCAGCGAATGAGCGCCATAGCTACCAAAACAAAGGTATTCGTAGATTTACTGGACGGAACCAATACTAAAATATTAGACACCCGTAAAACTACACCAGGCATACGCGCACTAGAAAAGTGGGCCGTAAAGATTGCCGGTGGCGAGAACCATCGTTTTGGCTTATATGACATGATTATGCTGAAGGACAACCACAATGATTTCGCAGGCGGAATTTCAAAAGCAATCCAAAAAACAAACCTATACCTAAAAGAAAACAATCTTGATCTGAAGATAATAGTAGAGGCAAGAACCCTAAGCGAAGTGGAAGAAATCCTCAAGAACGAAGGAGTATACAGAATACTTCTGGATAATTTTAATTACGAGGATACCCGAACCGCAGTGAAGATGATAGGAAACAAATGCTTTACCGAATCTTCAGGGGGTATTGACGAAAAAACCGTACACGAATATGCCAAATGTGGCGTGAATTTTGTATCATCCGGTGCATTGACCCATTCCATTTACAACATGGATTTGAGTTTAAAAGCGTTATATGTTTAAGTCGAAAGTCAAAAGTCAAAAGTCGAAAGTCAAAAGTCGAAAG
>NZ_CAMLMK010000080.1 GCF_946481155.1 uncultured Flavobacterium sp. | reverse complement strand
ATGATGATTACATCGCCATTGAAATTCTTAATTTGAAAGGGTTTTTTAGCAATACTGACCGGAGTAGGTTTTGGACTGCTGCCTGTAAATTGGATACCGCTTTTTAATTCGTCCTTGACATACTTTCCTTCAAAATATTTATTCTCATTTTCGTCGAAATAGGTGGTAAGGTGCGCAGTTCCTTTATCACTGTAAACAGATTCCTTTGATTTTTTTCCTGTAGGGTAAAATTCTTTATCCTTTACCAGTTCCCCATTTTGATAAAAGCTTTCTTCCTCAATATTTCCGTTAGCGTAATACTGCTTAGAAATATCGCTCGCTTTACCATTTACATACGTCGTCTCTGATTTAATGCTTTTATTTCCGAAGTAGACCGTGTGTTTACCATTAAGTTCTCCATTCGTGTAGGTTGTCTCTTCTGTAATATCACCTATTTCGTTGTATTTGATGTACGGGCCATTTAACTTTCCGTCAGCGTATGTGACAAGTGATTTTAGGGTTCCGTTTGAATAGTAGCAAGTCAATTTGCCATTTTCTTTTCCACCATTGAAGTTCAGTTCACACTCTTTTCCTCCATTCATGTAATAGTTAGAAGAAAGCCCTTCCAATTCATCATTTTTATAATTTTCAATCGAACTGACATTTCCGTTACTGTAATATTCGGTTTTCTTTCCTTCCAGCTTTCCATTGACTAATGTCTTTTCTTCAATAAGATTGCCTTTGTCATCAAAATATTTCTGAACACCTTCTCCAAGATCATTTTTGAAATTCAATTCACCCGTAACCTTTCCAAATTCATTCAGTAATTTGAATTTACCTTCTTTTTTATCGCCAATGAAGCTACCTACTATGTAAGGATCATTGTCTTTCATTAAGATTAGCACTTCTTTGGTTTCTCCAAAATGCTCGATTTTTCTGGTCGCAAATTTTTTCCAGAAATCCACATCAATGTATTTCTCGTTAAAGCTTATAATTTCCTTTTTATGAGAGGTAAGTTTCTTACCTAGCTTTTCTTCCAGGCTGAGTAAAATATAATAGGAAAGACCTTCAAATTGTTTTTTTTGTGCTAGATCCTTAATCCACGGCATATAAGTTGTCTCGAAAAATCCGTCTCCCATTTTATGCTCAAGGCTATAATCTACTACAGCCTGGATTTGACGAATTACCACATCATCAAAATCGGATCTTACTTTATAGGCTTTTTTTAAGGGCAATTGGTTTCTCAGGATCACATCGATTTCCTCAAAATTGTCTCCCGATTTAGAAAATACCATTTTGCCTTTTTCTAAATAACTTTCACCAAATTTTTCATTCAGCTTTACAATTGCCTCGCTTGCATATTTGCCGGTCGGAGCCAAAGTCAGGTAACTCGTCAGTGCAAGGGTCGCCTCAGTCACATTTCCGTTATCCAGTGCAAGAAGCCCCAAAAAGTAATGCGATGATGCGTGATTTGGATTTATAGTAACTACTTTTTTCAGCAAATCAATGCTCTTTTGAGTTTCCTCTTTACGGATATAAAGAATAGCAAAGTTGAATAAGAAATTGGATGAATTGCTTAAATATTGCTCCCCTTCAAGAAATAATTTTTCCGCTTCTTCAAATCTTTTTGCATCGCTTAGGTAATTTCCATAAAGCGTGTATAAATTAGGTGCTTCAGACAGTAATTTTTTCTGTCTTAAATCTTCCATTAATTTTTCAAAAGCCTCATTTTTTTTAAGCGAATAGAGCGCAAGTGCCTTTTCGTATTGCGCATTTAAATATTTTGGATCATTGTGATCGATCTTCTCATATTCTTTTATAGATTCCTCATATTTTTCATTTTCATAGAGGGAGATTCCTTTTTTAATAATGGAATCGTTCTCATAAACAAATGAATAGTCTTTTGAAAAATTTTTCGAAAAATCTTTTGAATGGTTGTTCTGAGAATAGGAATTCAGGAAATAACCTGCCAATAGTGCAATAAGTATTTTTTTCTTCATATAGATTTGAGCGTTATATTTTTAAGTGTTGGTTTCCAGATCGCGAATATAGTCTTCATATTCGTAAAAAAAGCGTTCGAAGGCATCCATTTTTTCATAAAAAAAGTCAAAAATGTCATTCCACGTTTCTTTGTTGAATAAACTGATCCCGTTTTTTTCGACCCAGATTTTGCTGATGCATTTTCCGGTTTCTAAATAAAAATTGCGCTCGAAAATTGCGTCATCTATATATTCCTCCAGCAGAATGGATTTCAGGGATTCGATTTTTTCATAATAGATTTTTCTCTTTTCTTCGTCTTTGGGCTCGATGTCGATTAAGACCTGGGCTTTTTTATTGTCGACATAAAACTTAAACGTGAAATCTTTTATTTTCGTGTCATAGAGTAACCATTTTCGGGGATAGGCTTCGGCGAAAGCGGTCCAGAACTCTTTTTTTATCTGCTGTGATTCTACTTTACTAAACATCTTTCTGTGAATAAAAATTTGTTAAAACTTTTTTTTGAGGTAACTTTATAGCTGGTTGACTAAAAATTAAGGAACAATGGATTTTTTGGATTTCTTGAAATATATTCCAAAAATAGAAAAAGAAAAGTTACTTTCTGTAGAAGCTCATATGAAAATGGCGCCTCTGGAGAGAGTTTCGTCGCTTTCTACCAAAGATTATCTGGATAAGAACCCGAAAAAAGCCGCTGTGATGATGCTTTTGTACCCAAGAAATAATAAAGCGCATCTTGCTTTGATTGTCAGGAACTCATACCCCGGAATCCATGCATCGCAAATTGCTTTTCCGGGAGGCAAGGTGGAACCAACGGATATTGATTTGAAATTCACGGCCTTACGGGAGACTCATGAAGAAATTGGTGTTTCTCCGGATGTTATAGAGGTGGTCAGACCGTTCAGCGAATTGTACATTCCGCCAAGTAATTTCCTGGTTTCACCGTTTTTAGGGATTGTCCATGAGGAAATTACCTTTGTTCCGAGTCCGTATGAAGTAAAAAGAGTTTTAGAATTGCCGCTGAAAGAATTGCTGGATGACAGAATAATTACGAAAGTGATTATGTCCACTTCCTATGCAGAGAATATCAGTGTTCCGGTTTTTAATGTAGACAAGTACGTGGTATGGGGCGCTACAGCGATGATGATGAGCGAGCTTAAAGAAACTATCAGGAAAGTGTTGGATTAGATGAGTTTTTTCTAAATTTGCAACCCTTTTCAAAAACTAACATACACAGAATTATGGGATTGTTTAAAAGAAATCCTTTTGGTCATATACTTTTTATCAAAACCTGGCTTATCCGGATTTTTGGAATGATGACGCACAGACGGTACCGTGGCTTTAACCAATTGCATATTGACGGTTCCGAAATTATCAGGGCTTTGCCGGATAGAAACGTATTATTTATTTCCAATCACCAAACTTATTTTGCAGACGTAGTTGCCATGTTTCACGTTTTCAATGCCAGTTTGAAAGGTCGTGAAGACAATATCAAAAACGTCCTCTATCTCTGGAATCCGAAACTGAATATTTATTATGTAGCTGCCAAAGAAACCATGCAATCTGGTTTATTGCCGAGGATTTTGTCTTATGTTGGGGCGATTACCGTAGAAAGAACCTGGAGAGCAGGAGGAAAGGATGTGGCAGAACACGAGAAAAAAGAAGTCAATCCCAACGATACGGAGAATATCAAAATTGCTTTGGCTGACGGATGGGTGATTACCTTTCCGCAGGGAACTACAAAATCGTTTAAGCCAGTGCGTAAAGGAACCGCACACATTATAAAGCAACACAAACCGATTGTCGTGCCGATTGTAATTGATGGTTTTAGACGCTCCTTTGATAAAAAAGGCCTGCGATTAAAGAAGAAAGGAATATTGCAGTCGTTCATTATCAAAGAGCCTTTGGAAATTGATTATGAAAACGACACGATTGAAGAAATTGTAGAAAAAGTAGAATATGCCATTGAACAGCATCCGTCTTTCCTGAAAGTGATTCCAAGTGAAGAAATCGAGGAAATGAAAGCATTGGATGTACAACGTCAATGGAATTATTAAGAATAAAAAAAACCAGCTTTTCGGCTGGTTTTTTTATGGATGATTATTGCTGTTTCTTATAAAGTGTCGCATTGTCAGCAAAGTTGATCATGTTGATTTTCGGCGCACCATATAATTGGATTTCCGATTTTCCTGTAGCTGTAATGCTAATGGTTTTCGCGACATTTACTGAAACATTAGAATACGCTTCGGAAACAAGTTCCATATCGGAAGCCATAAGTTTTTTAGCTGTCAGGTTTGAGTTGTTGTCTAAACGGATTTTAGCCTGAGCCACATCGCCTTCAACATTTGCAGAAGTCTTTTGGTATAAATCTAACTTTAGATTTTGTGTGGTGACCAATGCTTTCAATTCAGCATTCTTGCTTAATTCCAAAGTAGTTGACTCGGATTTTACATTTAATTCTGCTTTCGACTTGTCATTCATCAGTAAAGTGAAATTCGTTGATTTCACATTTAAATACGATTTCGAATAATCATAATTTTTGATGGTGATATTATCCAACTGCAGATCTGCCAAAGAATTCAACTGTGCTTCGCTTCTAACCGTAATCTGTTTCAGATTATCGGTATAGGTTACACGGACGCTGAATTTTTTGGCGCCGGTCACCTCTTTAGTAGCGCTAAGGCGAAGGGTTGGTCCCACCATTTCATATTTTAAAACATCATGGAGGTTGTCATCAGCTTCAATTTCAATGCTTTGCTTGTCGCCTTTTATTATGAATATCTCAAGATTGTCGTCAATTTCCAGATTATCGAATGATTCCACCTCTTTTTGGGTAACCGTAACAATTTTAGAGCCTTTAATTTTTTCCTTTTTCTGGGCCGTTACAGCTGTCGTCAATACTAATGCAATTAGCAGGAAGTAAATTTTTTTCATTGGGTTACATTCTTTAGTTTTCACAAATATAAAAAAAAACACCAGCTAATGCTGATGTTTTATTTTTTTAAGTTTTTAAAGGATTTTTCTGACTATTATCCTTTGTTAAATTCAAAACTGTCGTCTCTGATTTTTAGCGTGAAACCTGTTTTTGCTTCATTGAACTGAACGCTTATTGCATTTTTCTCGTAAACAAATTTATCTTTTCCTTTGCTGTCCAAGGTAAGGGTAGGCTGTCCTTCGGCACTGATAACTAATTCGCCGTCTTCTTGCGAAACATTCACTTTAATCGGAATTTGTTTGCTTGAGAATACGCCTGTGTAAGCAGTTAAGTCAGGGGATTTTTCGATACCATTTTTGGCATTTGTCCAAACATTGTTTTCCTCATTGCTGTCAGGGTAGGTATGATCCGGATCGATAGTGATGCTTTCGAGTTCTTCTGTAGAAAAATGCTTGAATGCCCACTCGTTGTTACGTTGCCAGATATCCACCGGTAATTTTATTCTTGAAACTGCACCGCTTTTGGTTTTCACTTCGATACTTACCGGCATAGGCATTTTCTCTAAATTCACAATTGTGATGATGGCGCCTTTTGTCGGGTCATTTTTAATGTACTTCACTTTAGTGATCCCCTGATCCAGTTTCCAGTTGTTAACGAACCAGCTTCTCCAGAACCAGTTTAAGTCTTCTCCGGCCGCATTTTCCATGGTACGGAAGAAATCATCCGGGGTAGGGTGTTTGAATGCCCAACGCTCTACATACGTTCTGAAAGCGAAGTCAAAACGTTCTTTCCCAAGAATCTCATTACGCAACATATGAAGTCCTTCACCAGGTTTTTCATAAGCAAGAATACCTAAATTTGGTTCTTTTAAGTTGTCCGCCGGGCTCATTACCGGTTCAATGCTCGGATCTGTAAATACCATAGCTTCTTCATGCATGTCATGCTTTCTGTGTTTGTACTCACCATTGTTAAAATCTTCCGAACTTATGCCGTTAACAAATGTATTGAAACCTTCGTCCATCCATGCAAATAGTCTTTCGTTGGAACCTACAATCATAGGGAACCAGCAATGTCCAAATTCGTGATCGGTTACATCCCATAAATCATCGCCTTTCGCTTTAGCAGAACAGAAAACAATTCCGGGATATTCCATTCCGCCTACATTACTCGCCACGTTTACAGCGGCTGGGTAAGGATATTCAAACCATCTTTTCGAGTAACCTTCAATACATCCTTTAGTATATTCGGTTGCGCGTCCCCAGGCTTTTTCACCATTACTTTCTGCCGGATAGGCGCCGATTGCCAATGATTTTTTTCCGCTTGGAAGATTGATTCTTGCCGCATCAATAATGAAGGCAGCAGAAGAAGCCCATGATACGTCACGTGAATTTGACATTTTAAATTTCCATGTAAGCGTCGATTTTCCTGCCGGTCTTGATGCCGGATTGGTAACTTCTTCTTGAGAACGGATGATTACGGTTTTATCGCTTTGTCTGGCTGCATCCCAACGTTTTAGCTGTTCTGCTGTATATACTTCTTTAGCATTTTGCAACTCACCGGAGCAAACTACAATGTGATTGGCTGGTGCAGTTATCGCTACGTCAAAATCACCATATTCCAAATAGAATTCCCCCGCGCCTAAGTAAGGATGTGTATCCCAACCACGGTTGTCATCATACACGCACATTCTCGGGTACCATTGTGCCACAGAGAAGATTTTACCGTTTTTAGTGTCCAGGATTCCCATTCTGTCCGAGCCGAAAATGGGCGAGGTGAACGAGAAATTGATTTTTAATTTTACACTTCCACCGTTAGCTTTTAAGCCTTCCGGAAGGATAACCTGCATTCTGGTATCTGAAATAATATATTTTAATTCTTTTTCTACCGTTTTTCCGTTTGCAGTTGAAAGCAGGACGATTGATTTTATTTTATGGCCACCGTCAAATTCCTGACCCTTCGCACCATTTCTACTGCCTTTTATTGGGATTACAGCATTTCCGCGTGAATCTTTTTTAAATAAATTCTGATCCAGATGCATCCATAAAAAGCCAAGTTTGTCCGGACTGTTATTGGTATAGGTCAGGATTTCAGAACCTGTAATTTCGCTGGTTTGCTCGTTTAGAGTTGCCGTTAACGAATAATCGGCTTTGTTCTGCCAATATTTTGGTCCTGGCTGCCCACTTGCCGACCGGGTTTCGGAAGCGCCTTTTGTGTAGAAATTGTTTCCAAAAGCTTCATTGTAGTTGTAATTTGAAGTTTTGACTTGCTGTGCGCTCACAATCGCTGTACCACAAAGGAAAGCAGCAATAGTAAACATCTTTACATGAATTTTTTTCATAAATGTGTTGATTGTTTGATTGTGTTTTTTGATTGAAGGTATAAATATAAGTAATTTCTTAATTATTTTGATTTTTCCGGAAAAAAAGAGGCTTCGAAAAGCCTCTTCAGTATTTTGTTTTTTTAGTCTTCGTTTACGCTGCCTCCTGAACTTGTCTTTTTGTTCAATGTAGCAGGTTTTGAAACATAATTTACAGTGCTTCCGCTAGATGCTTCTGCTGTAATGTTTTCGCTTGCGTTTAGGTTGATGCTGCTTCCGCTTGATGAATCGGCAACAGCGTTTTTCACTGCTAAGCCTGATGCATCGATTGCACTTCCGCTTGACGATTCTGTTTCCAGTTTATCTGCTTTACCGGCCAATTTAATTTCACTTCCGCTGCTGCTGTCACAATTTACGGTAGCCGCATTTATTTTGATATCAATTGCGCTTCCGCTGCTTGCAGAAATATCCATTGACGTACTTTCCAATGTGTTGCTGCTGGTTACTGAAGCCCCGCTGGAGGTTTCAAGAGAATTCAGATTTGGCATCTGGACATATACTTTTTTAGCTTTTGAGTTTCGGATGTTCACATCAGAATAAATTTTCAGTTCGCCTTCTTTTACTTCGGTTTTGATATGATCCTGCAGATTGTCATCTGCTTCTACATGTACTTTGCTGTCATTGCTTTGCTCCAGAATGATTTCTAATCCGTTGCTCGCTGAAACTGAGGTAAAATCTTCAGAGATAGCCCTGTTTTTTGTTACTACATTTCCGCTTCCGTCGACCTTTTTAAGCGACGTAATATTCATGTTACATGAGCTGAACAGTACGGCAACAACTGCTGCTATTGCCACTTTCGTGAGGTTAATAACTAATTTAATCATAATGTTTAGTTTTTGTTCCGATAGTTATCGGGTGATTAATTTGATTGAATGATGTCGCCGGTGTTAACCGTGCCTTTTTTGATGTCTTTTTTGGCAGCACCCATGTGCAATGTGTAATTGTTGAAATAAGAAGGCAATCCTTCTGAATCATGGTTTACATTGTTCCGCATCTCAAAATGCAGGTGTGGGAAAAATGCACTTCCGGAGGTTCCGATTTGCCCTATTTTCTGGCCTTTTTTCACTTTACTTCCGACTTTTAAAGCCGCGGCACTCTGATTTTTAAGATGTCCGTACATGCTGTAAACACCTTCACTATGTTTGATTACGACATAATTTCCGTAAAGTGCCAGTGGATTGGTTTTCAAGCTTGGAATATCGAAGGTTTTATCATCGTTTTTAGCTGCTTCCAAAGCTACAATCTCTCCGTCTGCCACTGAAAATACGTCACTTCCGAATCCGAACCAGTCGGCATTGTTTTCGCCTTTTCCGTTAAATTGTTTTCCTTCGGTATTCAGGACAACGAAATCGTAGGCATAGCGCATAAAATTCCCATTGAAACCCAATTGCTTTATTGGCACAAACTCGTAGTCAAATCTTCGGTGATGTGAGTTAAAATCATGGCCGTCATAAATCAAAAGTTTTGATTTTAGGGGAAGATTGAAATCCACCTGCTGAACATATTCCATCGGGATTACCGTTTTCTTTACTTCAATCGTGTTGTTGAAGGTAAAAGTGTATTCCAATTTGTGTGTCAGCGCATTTACTTCGTGAAAAGGATTGAATATCAGGCTCTGTGAAACACCATTCCATTCAATTTTAGGGATGGTGTTTATACTTGGAGCCGTACCGTTATTGTCTAAGAACTTTTGTTGAATCAGCTGGTTGTTTTTGTCTAAAAGTCTTACTTCCAATCGTGTCAGTCGCAAAGTATCTTTCGAACTGTTGCTAATGATAAAATCAAAGTTTAGAACGTTTTTACCGTCTGCTTTTTCAATTATGGGCTGCTCAGGCTTGATTGTAATATTCTGAGCTTGTAAAAGACAACTTCCAAAACCAAATGCGAGAACTAAAAAATGTTTGATTGATGATTTCATTTTAGTTATTTGGTAGTGATGATTACTTTATCACCTTTTACTTCAACGCCCTGAACTTCTTTTTGAACTGTTTTTTGACTTTCTTTTATTTGTACACCGTTTTTGTTTACAGTAACAGTTGTTGTTTTTCCAGGTTCTCCCGGTTCTCCCGGTTCTCCTGGTGCACCTGGTTCTCCCGGTACTTCAATGTGAATTTCATCGTCGCTCCATTCTTCAGTTACTTCTTCGTCTTCTTCCGGACAGTTCAGGCATTTTAGTTCGTCTTTTTCTAATTTGTAATACGAGTCATTACTGTCGGAATAAAAATGATAGTTTGAATAATGGTTGTTTAGATATTCTGAAGTGTTTTCATCCGGATGAATTATCGCTCCTTCTGGTAAGTAAAGGAAAATCTTCACTTCCTGGTTACGGAATTTATTTTCAATTTCGGTTAACAGATAGTTGTCTAAAATTAATGTATTTCCTTGGATTTCAAAATTATACCTGATTTTTTCAGCACGCTTTCTTGCATCTGCCAATGATTTTCCTTCTGCAGTTCTTTCGATCTGGATATAAGGAGCATCAGTTGTTTTTAAGATGTGCAGCTCGATGTTGTTGGAATAAATTACTTCATTTTGCAAAGAATCCTGTGTGAATCTGTAATCTGTTCCGCCATCAGCAGTTTTTGAAAAATAATCGTTGAAACGGAATTTGATGTTCAAAGTATCCGTAGATTGAATTGCCAATTGTTCTTTTTTCACCACTTTACCTTCGAAACCGATTTCAGTTGCCTGACGGATTCCAATGTAGATGAAAGCGATTACGGAGATAATCCAAACAGCCAATAAAGTGAATTTTGCGTAGTTTCCAATTGATTTTAAGTTGGTTACCAAAAGTTTCAAACCTAAAAGGAAGAAGAAGAAGAACGGGATTCCGATAGAAAAGATCATTAAGATACCGATTAACCATAAAGGCGTATCTGTATAATTGCCTGCGTTGATGTAATTGAACCAAGGCGCATCAGTCATTGTTGAAGAAAAAATCAACATAATTGAAGTTACAATAACTCCGATTAACGATGCAGCCGAAAACACTACGATAAACGCACCGATTACTTTTGCAATTGCTTTAAAGATTGTCATAAACACATCTTCAATAGAGGACGCTACTTTTTTGGCTCCGTCTCTGGCACCGTCAGCAATTCTTTGATGATCAAGATTGTTTAACTTATCAGAGATTTCGCCGATGCCTTCCTTTACTTTTTTCTCGATATTGGAGATGGTAATAGGTTCGCCGGTCATTTCCAGTTTTTCAGAGGTCGTTTTTGCTTCAGGAACTAAAATCCAGAAGATTAGATAAGCTACGATACCTGTTCCGAATCCTGCAAGAGTTAAGATTACCAGGAAGATTCGGATCCAAAGCGGGTCAAAGCCTAAATAATGTCCGAAACCTGCCGCGACACCACCCAGCATACCTTTGTCTTTATCACGGTATAGTTTTTTAGAACGTGTAGTCGATGAATAACTGTAGGTAGTCTGCGTTGTTTCGTCTTCGATACGATAGTCTTCCGGCTGCCCCATAACGGCGATAACCTGATCGATTTCCGTTAGTGCAATAACCTGTTTGTCGTTTGAAAGTTTTTCAGATAATAATTCTGCAACTCTGCTTTCGATGTCGTTCATGATTTCGTCTCTTCCGTCTGGAGAAAGGGAACGTTTTATGGCATCAAAATAGCGACTTAATTTTTGATAGGCGTCTTCATCAATATGAAAAGAAAAACCTCCTAAATTTATACTTACTGTTTTGTTCATGACTCTTAGTTTTGGCTAGTTATTATGTTTACGGCATCCGATAATTCTGTCCAGGTGCCATTCAATTCTTTTAAAAATTCTTTTCCTTCGTCGGTTAGACCGTAATATTTCCTAGGCGGTCCCGATGTGGATTCTTCCCAACGATAATTGAGTAATCCGTCGTTTTTTAATCGTGTTAGCAGTGGATATACTGTTCCCTCAACTACTAGCAGTTTAGCGTTTTTCAGAGTGTCTAAGATTTCGGAAGTATAGGCATCTTTTTCCTTTAAAACGGATAGGATACAGAACTCTAAAACCCCTTTACGCATCTGAGCTTTTGTGTTCTCAATGTTCATAGAATTTCTTTTTTTGTGATTAAACTGTTCATTTTTTGATTGATGATGATTGATTGATGATTTTTTCCGCTGCGCTCCGATTAATTAATTTTCTTAATATCAAATGCCTCGGGTGATTGATGATTTTATCTTAAAAAGGGTATGCTCATTGGGTAACGGTATCTTTCTCCATTGCTGGTTCTTACGGCAGCATAAATAATCAGGAAAAATTCAACAACTTTCAGTGTACAGAAAAGGAATACTGTTGTTAAGGCTACTGTTGCAATTCCGGTCATGTTTCCTGTTGTTAACTGCTCAAAGTGAAAATTTCCGTTTTCGAATTCATCGAAGGTTACATTTTTAAATACACTATAAAGTAATGTTGGAATCGCAATCGCTGCCAATAGTAAAGAATACAATAACATGCTTAATTGGAAATTCAATGTCTGTTTACCTGTGTAATCAACGAATTCCGATTTGTCTTTCCGCGCCGCCCAAATAATAATTGGAAAAAAATAATTACCTAGCGGAATGAAATACTGTGTCAGTGTACTTAGGTGTAACACAGTTCCGGTATTTTTTTCTGTTGAAGTTGTCATAATTGTTTGTTTTTTGATAGTTGATTGATTGATGATTGAAACTCTTTTTGATTTTGCTTTTTTAACAATACTATAGATAGACCATTAATTTCTTATACAAAGATAAGGCTAAAAGAAGATACCTTGCA
>NZ_CAMLMK010000079.1 GCF_946481155.1 uncultured Flavobacterium sp. | reverse complement strand
TAATAGATGAATAAATCATAAGAGGGATCTTGAATTTAAAAACATTGTATTTCAGTCTGTTATATAGAAAAATGAACTTAATTATGAAAATCTGTAGTATAAAAATTATCTTCTTGTCCTTTGCCTGGTTATTATTGTAATCTTACTTATACTGGTATATATCCAATACCGTAACGCCAGATTCAAAAGTTCCACCAATGAGTTATTGAACGAGAAAAATGCCCTGCTTCATAAAGCTAATTTAGAGTTGGAAGCTGCACTGAACGTCAAAAAGAAATTATTGGATACTATTTCCCATGAGTTGCGAACGCCGATTTACACTTTAAACGGACTGCTGCACTTGATGAAGGAAGATAAAAGCAATTACGATGCAAATATAGATCAGCTGGAGGCTTCGGTCCATAATCTGTATAATTTGTCCGGTAATATTATTGAAATCAATGTCCTGGATAGTTTGGATTCCGAATATATTCCTAAGAAAGATGTTATTTCTCTGAATGAAATGCTTTCAAAAATGGTAGCTTTAGTAAAGAAAAACAGGAACAATGGTAATAGCAGCACCCTGGTATTTGATAAAAACATTGCTGAGAAATTAATTTTCGACGAAGCTAAGCTGTATCAGGTTGTATTCAGTATAGTTGACAATGCCTTTAAATTTTCGAAAAACGGAAATGTTGTAGTGGAAACCAGAAAGCTGAATTCCACTGAAGATAAAACGGAAATTCAATTCATAATCAGCGACAGCGGAATCGGGATTGCTCCTGAAATCAGGGATAAAATCTATGATTTGTTTTTTCAGGGTTCGGATAAAATTAATTATGAATATGGCGGAAGCGGCCTGGGGCTGACTTTGGTAAAAAAGACTTTGGCTTTATTTGATAAAACGCTCACAATAGATTCCGAGCAAAATAAAGGCACAACGATTACGTTCTCTTTAGATTTCGAAAACTATAAGGAAGAAGCCAAACCAGAAGCGCCGTCGGAACCAAAAAAAGTAAGAGATCCTGAGAATATCCGAATTTTATTGGTAGAAGATAATAAAATCAACCAACTCATTACCAAAAAGATACTGACCAATAAAGGATACGTCTGCGAGGTCGCCAATAATGGTTTAGAAGCCTGTACGATGGTGGGAGAGCGGGACTACTGTCTGATTCTGATGGATATCATGATGCCAATAATGGACGGTTTTGAAGCCTCGGAATACATTTCTAAATTCAGGCCTGAGATTCCAATTGTCGCATTGACGGCTATTTCGGAAGATGTCAACAAAGAACTATTTTCCGCATCAAAAATCAGAAAAGTGCTGAGTAAACCGGTTGATGTAGAAGAACTTTATAAAACCATTCATTATTATTGTGAAGCATAAAAAAAGAGCCTTCAATTGAGGCTCTTTTAGATTTTTTTTTAAAAAATCCAATTGGTACTGTAACCGTAGATTAAGACTAAAAGGATTATTAATTCTGTCAGTAAGAAAAGTAGAAATAGTAACATTCTGTATGCAAATCCGATCCTTGTATAATCATTTGAAAAAGCCAGGTAGTAACTGTAAATAATCTGGAAAAGAAATACAAATGGTAAAAGATAGGAATTAATTAACCAGCCAATAGTTTTAAAATGATCGGTAAAATCAAGGAAAGCGAAGCAGTTTGAAATGATGATTGAAATTAATATTCCCAGAAAAGTCATTCCGGCAATTATAAAATGCTCACTGCTGTTTAATTTTTTTCTTCTGAAAAATAAAAAACTACTTAATGCAAAAAGCGGAATAAATGACAGGGTCATACCCTTTGCATTAGCAGTCATAAAATCCTCTATCTTATTCCCGGCAACATCGGTGCTCACAATATAAGGTTCATTCAGTACTTCGTTGTATTGATGATTTAAAAAAAGATTCAAACCTATCAATAGCAATATAAGATAAAAAATATTGTAATATCTGATTCTTTTGCCCCCTATATAATCTAACGCAGCTTTTCCTGGCCGTGTTATCGATTCCTTTATGGTGAAGAGAATTCCTTTCTCCATATGCCAGACTCCGTGAAGAATGTCATGAAAAAGGAAATGTTTTAATGTAATTCGGTGTGTGTCAGATTTTTGACCACAGTTAGAACAAAAATTCCCAATTAGTTCAGTTTCGCAGTTTAGACAATCGTGTTGTTTCATTTTAGATTATGAGAAATTTCCGCAATAATACAAAAAAAGCGCCTGGTTTAAGGCGCTTTTAAAATTTATAAACAGGTATTATTTCTTTCTTTCTTCAATCCACTTTCTGGCATTGACAAACGCTTCGTGCCAAGGCGTAACTTCATCTTTATGTCCGTTGTCCGGGTAGTGCGCCCAGTTCCAAGGGAAAGTAGAACGCTCAATGTGTGGCATAGTCACTAAATGACGACCAGTTTTGTCACACAACATTGCCGTATTGAAATCGGAACCGTTTGGATTTGCCGGATATCCGTCGTACCCATATTTTCCAACGATATTATACTGATTTTCTTCGTAAGGGAACTGGAATTTACCTTCTCCATGAGAAACCCAAACTCCTAAAGTTGCGCCTTCCAAAGAAGATAGCATCACCGAATTATTTTTCTGAACGGTTACCGAAGTAAAGACACTTTCGTGTTTATGTGAATTGTTGTGAAGCATTTTTCCGTGTACTTCATGTTCCGGATTCACCAATTCCAGTTCCATGAATAACTGGCACCCGTTACAAATTCCCACAGAAAGGGTGTCTTCTCTTTTGAAGAAGTTTTTCAGCGCGGTATTTGCTTTTTCGTTGTATAAGAATGCTCCGGCCCAACCTTTAGCAGAACCTAAAACATCCGAATTCGAGAATCCGCCCACAGTTCCGATAAACTGAATATCTTCCAGAGTTTCACGACCTGAAATCAAGTCGGTCATGTGAACGTCTTTTACGTCAAAACCGGCTAAGAACATAGAATTTGCCATTTCACGCTCGGAATTACTTCCTTTCTCACGGATGATAGCTGCTTTCGGTCTTGGTTTTGAATTGTCGATTACTGGTGCTTTTCCGTCAAAATGCGATGGGAAAGTGTAGGTAAGCGGCTGGTTTTTATAGTTGTTGTAACGCTCTAAAGCGGTGCCGTTTTTAGACTGTTTTGAATCTAAAAGGAAAGACGTTTTATACCAGGTATCTCTTAATTCTGATACGCTGAACGTAAACGAATCCGAGTTATTTGTGATGGTAACCGAATCACCTTCAGTTACATGCCCGATATTGAAAATTTCAATATTGTGCTTAGCAAAAACAGATTCAACAGAAGCATCTGCCTGGAAAACCACGCCGATATTTTCGTTGAATATCGCTTTTACGGTATCATTTTCATCTAAAACGGATAAATCATATTTAGCTCCAAGGTTCACATCGGCGAAACACATTTCTAATAAAGTTGTAATCAAACCACCGCTTCCGATATCGTGTCCTGCCTTGATTTTACGTTCTTTAATTAAATCCTGTAAAACGTTGAAGGCTTTTTTGAAGTATTCCGAATCTTTAATCGTCGGAACATCTGCACCGATTCTGTTTAAGATTTGCGCAAAAGAACTTCCTCCTAATCTAAAGGAATCCTGCGATAAGTTGATATAGTAAATGTTGCCGCCGTTTCTTTGGAGTACCGGCTCAACTACTTTAGTAATATTTGAGCAATTTCCTGCTGCAGAAATAATAACCGTTCCAGGTGCAATTACTTCATCATCAGGATATTTTTGTTTCATGGAAAGCGAATCTTTACCTGTTGGGATATTGATACCCAATTCGATAGCAAAATCCGAACAGCCTTTTACCGCTTCATATAAACGGGCGTCTTCACCTTCATTTTTACAGGCCCACATCCAGTTAGCAGAAAGCGAAACCGATTTTAATCCATCTTTCAACGGTGCCCAAACGATATTCGATAAAGCTTCCCCAATGGAATTACGCGAACCGGCAACAGGATTAACCAATGCCGAAACCGGAGAATGGCCAATGGTTGTTGCAATTCCTTCTTTTCCTTTGAAATCCAATGCCATTACACCTACATTGTTCAACGGTAACTGTAACGGACCGGCACATTGTTGTTTGGCTACGCGTCCGCCTACACAACGGTCAACTTTATTGGTTAGCCAGTCTTTACAAGCTACGGCTTCCAATTGAAGCACTTTGTTCAGGTAAGACGGAATATTTTCAGTTGTATAATTTACGTCAGCGTATTTTCTGTTTATCGTTTTGTCGGCCATGATGGTTTTTGGCGAGCTTCCGAAGAAATCTTCCAAGGCATAATCCATTGGTTTTGCACCGGTCGATTTTGATTCGAAAGTAAAACGGTGATCCGAAGTTACATCACCCACCTGATACATTGGAGAACGCTCTCTGTCAGCCACCCTTTGTAAAGTCTCGATGTCATTCTGACCAATAACCAATCCCATTCTTTCCTGAGATTCATTACCGATGATTTCTTTTGCGGAAAGGGTAGGGTCGCCCACAGGTAATTTATCCAAATCGATCAAACCTCCCGTATCTTCTACTAATTCTGAAAGACAGTTTAAGTGTCCGCCCGCACCATGATCGTGAATCGATACGATTGGGTTGTTATCGCTTTCTACTAAGCCACGAATGGCATTGGCCGCACGTTTTTGCATTTCCGGATTCGAACGCTGGATTGCATTTAATTCAATTCCTGAACCGAAAGCACCGGTATCTGCTGAAGAAACCGCAGCACCACCCATTCCGATTCTATAGTTTTCACCACCTAAGATTACGATTTTGTCGCCTTCCTGAGGTTTCTTTTTGATAGCCTGATCTAATTTTCCGTAACCGATTCCTCCGGCAAGCATGATTACTTTGTCGAAGCCTAGTTTTCTTGCATCTTCTTCATGCTCAAATGTCAATACCGAACCGGTAATTAGTGGCTGACCGAATTTATTACCAAAATCAGAAGCCCCGTTTGATGCTTTGATTAGAATATCCATCGGAGTTTGGTATAACCATTTTCTTTCGTTCATGCCGTTTTCCCACGGACGGTTTTCTTCCAATCTTGAATAAGAAGTCATGTAAACCGCTGTTCCTGCCAAAGGCAAAGAACCTTGTCCTCCCGCTAAACGGTCACGGATTTCACCTCCTGAACCGGTTGCGGCTCCATTGAAAGGCTCAACGGTAGTAGGGAAGTTATGTGTTTCTGCTTTTACGGAAATAACCGAATCAAATTCTTTTTCTGCGTAAAAATCAGGTTTGTCTGCCGTTTTTGGTGCAAATTGTGTAACACGTGGCCCTTTTACAAAAGCTACGTTATCTTTATAAGCCGAAACAATATCGTTAGGATGCAGTTCCGATGTTTTCTTGATTAATTTGAAAAGGGAAGTTTCTTTGGTTTCGCCATCAATCACAAAAGTTCCGTTAAAGATTTTGTGACGGCAATGTTCTGAATTAGCTTGTGAGAAAGCAAAAATCTCAGAATCCGTTAGTTTTCTTCCTAATTTGATCGCCAGATTGTTCAGATATTCCACTTCTTCCGGACTTAGAGCCAAACCTTCCTGCTTGTTATAAGCATCGATATCGTCGATGTTCAGGATAGCTTCCGGCTGGATATTGATTGTGAAAACTTCCTGGTTCAGTTCAGCAAATTTCTGCGAAAGCATCGGATCGAAATCATTAAAATCAGCTGTTGTTTTTTCAAACTCCTCGATTCGGATGATTCCTGAAATGCCCATATTTTGTGTGATTTCAACAGCATTTGTACTCCATGGTGTTACCATTGCGGCACGGGGACCAACAAAAAAATCCGTAAGTACGGATTTTTCTATTTTATGTGCGCTGCCAAAAAGCCAGTTTAATTTGCTGATGTCTTCCGATGAAAGCTCGTTTTGCGATTGTACTGCAAAAACCGTGTTGGTTTGGTTTCCGAAGAAATGAATCATTGTATGTAGTTGTTTTGTTGTTGTTTTTTGAAAGTGCAAATTTATTCCAAAAAAGTCAGTTAACAAAGTTTGTATTTATATATGTTGAATTTTATTTGTTAGCGGTCATATATAGAATCGCTTTTTATGTTGCTGTTTGTTTGAAAGCAAACATTTTGTTAGTGGCGATTTCATAAAAAAAGCACAAGTTTTAGCTTGTGCTTTAATAATAATTGAATGAAGATTATTTCTTTCTTGTCGACACGATTTCCATGTTTTTGAATTCTTTTCCGTCATAACCGGTATCGAACATTTCCATTTTACGGGTGTTGTCATCTACGATGGTAACAACCTCACGCATTTTTTTGGTTTTTTTCGTAACCGGATCTACACAGTTACCTTCAAAACTGAACATTTTTGTAGCAGGATCGTATTTTCCTTTCATAATCATGATTCCGGTTCCCATATTGTCAATCCAGGTGGAAGTGTATTCCTGAGTAGCGTTGTCATAAGCTAATGTGCTTTTTCCTTCAAACGGCATTCCCATGAAATTTCCTTTGTGAATTCCTTCCTGATAACGTCCGCCCATTACTGTTTTGTATTCTGCTGATACAGACTGTTTTATAGGTTCAGTGCCGGCACTCATCCACATAGTCATTTCTCCTGTCCAGCTGCCGTTTTCCGCTTCCATCATTTTATGAGCTTCACCAGGAGCGGCGTATTCCTGCCAAGCTTTGTTAATGGCTGCTGTGTCCGGAATTACAACGTTAGCTTCCACTTTTGCAGTATCGACAGTTTCTGTGGTTGTAACTGTAGTTTTCTCTTCTTTTTTGCATGCAACTAAACTCAAAGATGCAATTGCCAATGTGAAAATTGTTTTATTCATAAATATTTGTGGTTTTTGGTTACAAATTAATCTGGAAAAACAATAGCATTATAGGCTCCCATATCTGATGGGTCGGTTCGGGGTTTATTCAGTATATCATTAAAAGTGGAGAAGGTTGCATCGGCTGTTTCTTTTGCAGCAGAATCTTCCCCTATAATCAACTTGTTGTTATTAGGATTCAGAAAATCTGGTTTATTTGTTGTCGAGTTTCTCGCAATGATACAGCCGGGATAATCAACGGTATTGGCAATGGGGTATAACGGATCAGCTTCAAACTGACCAAAATCGAAAAACTTGATAAGGCAGTTTCTGAAAGTGTAGTTGAAATCATTTCCTTCTTTCTTCAATGAAATTCCGTAGCTGCTTGATCCGTAAATAATACAGTTGGTGAAATTTGCATTGGTTAAAGCAAAAGGAGCACTACCATCACCATTATCAAGTGAAACAGGAACCTGATTTGGTCTTGGCCAATAATTCGTAAACGTGCAATGTGTGAAATTGTAATCTCCACCCAGTGAACAGGCTAAACCAACCTGGCCACAATTGTTTATCACGACGTTTTTCCCATCTATAGTAGCGGTTTTTGCCAGAATACCATAATTGGTGCAATTGTAAATTTGAACATCGGTCATAGTAATGGTTGCCGAGTTATGCTCAATCAATAAACCGACTGTCGCATTTTTAATGGTCACATTTTTGAAACTTCCGGTACTGCCTTCTGTCATCCATATGGTGCCCCATTGTCCGGGAACATCTGCAAAATCGGGTTCTAAACGGTCGCTTTCGAAAACAATTTCATTATCATCGGTGACATTGCCTTCTGCGTCATATTGTGAATAATCTCCAGTAGCAGTTATAGTTGCTCCACTGCCGATAATCAAACCGGAATCGGCATGAAAATGAATTTTCGCACCTTCGCTAATTGTTAAAGTTTCGCCTGTAGGGACGGCAGCATAACCATATATTACATAAGGTTTTGAATCATCCCAGACATATTCATCTCCATTTGCAGGATCACTATGGTCTAAGTAAAAGCCGTAAATTTCCTCGCCGCCAATAGGTAAGGTTTCGGTAGTTCCGTCGCCAAATCGCTTCGGATAAAGAAAATATGCATCCCTCACCAAAGTAACTAAATCAACAGTTTGCGGAGCGCCGCTGATATTGTGGAATTCAATCTGGTCGGTATAAAGGTATTCGGAATCCGGATTGGCATATTCACTGTAGTCAATAGTCGTTTCAATAAAAATGAACATACTGTCTTTAGCCAGTAATTCTACATTATTAAACACTTTTCCGGGCATTCCATCTACCATTAAACGGTATTTGGAATTTTCTCCTTCGCCTAACTGGATGGTTGGAATCTTAATGTCCTTGTCGCTGCGATTGTAGACTTTTAAGGTATAAGTGCTTGATCCGATGTTGGTAAAAACTGTGTCCAGATAAACCGTTTCCTTTGAAAACTCCAGGCCTCCCGTACTTGACTCAAATTCGAAATCCTGACGACAGGAAGTTAAAGACAAAATAAATCCGATGAAAAGGACATAAATGTAATGACGCATAGAAATGTGCTTGTTTTTGTAAAAGTATTGAATTATTTCAAAGTATACACTTACTAAATAAACGTTTTTTAATCAAAATTAGTTTATCGGCTATTGTAATAATTGGCACTACATTTCTTAAATTTACAATTCTAATAGGAAAGCCCATGTCATTCGATAAAGAAAAAGTACTTCAAATCTGTAATAAATTCGCTCAAAATACTTTAATGGAAACGCTGGAAATGCAATTTACCGATGCCGGTGAAGACTTTCTTACAGCAACCATGCCCGTGAACGCCAGAGTGCACCAGCCGATGGGATTGTTGCATGGCGGTGCTACGGTAGCTCTGGCGGAAACGGTTGGAAGTGCGGCATCCATAATGTTTATTAATCCGCAGGAAGAAGAGGTGAGAGGTATTGAGATTTCAGCGAATCATCTGAAAAGCAAACGTGAAGGTGTTGTAACCGGTACAGCGCGAATTATCCATAAAGGAAGAAGCATTCATCTTTGGGAAATTAAAATCACCGATGAAGAAGGCAGCCTTATCTCTCTTTGCAAACTGACCAACATGGTAATCCCACGAAAAAAATAATCATGACCGATTTATTTCTGAAAGTAAAAACGCATCAGGAACAAAACCTGCCGTTTGTTCTCTATTCCAAACCGAATTCACATGAAATTATCGGTTTGTTCCAGCGGAACGATCATTTGTATTTTGTGGAAAATTTTAAGGAGAAAGGATTTGTTTTCGCGCCTTTTGATGGTGAAAATTATATTCTTTTCCCGGAAGAGCATTTTGATATTATCATTGAAAAGATTGTACCATTTGAGCATGAAGAAGAGTCAAAGGTTTTTTATGAATTGGACGAGAAAACCAAAGCGAATTTTGAACATTTAGTAGAAAAAGCTTTGGATGCGATTGAATCCGGCTATTTTAAGAAGGTAGTACTTTCAAGAACTGAGAAAGTAGATTTGGAAACATTCGAAACAGATAAGATGTTCCTGAAACTGGTTGCCCATTATCCTTCCGCGTTCAAGTATTGCTTTTATCACCCGAAAGTAGGCTTGTGGATGGGAGCAACACCGGAACAGCTGATGAAAGTGAAAGATTATGAAATCCATACCGTGGCCTTGGCGGGAACTAAAGTCAATAAAGGCAAGGAAGAAGTAAGCTGGAAGCAGAAAGAAAAAGACGAACAGCAATTGGTCACCGATTTTATCCTTGAGAACCTGAAAAGCCATGTTTCTGAGGAAGTTGTTTCGAGTCCGTATACCGTTTGTGCGGGGAATTTGCTTCACATTAAAACCGATATTTCTGCAAAACTAAACGAATCAAGCACTCTGAAAGAAGTGTTGAAAATACTTCACCCAACACCGGCCGTTTGCGGTTATCCCAAGTTGATTGCCAAAGATTTTATTTTGGAAAACGAGGGGTATGATCGTGAATTTTACGCAGGTTTTTTAGGCGAATTCAATCGCAATTATACGACAGGAAGAATTGACAGTTCGGATTTGTTTGTGAACCTGCGCTGCATGAAAATTATAGACAATATAGCGCATTTATTTATTGGCTGCGGGATTACAAAAGACAGTGATCCTGAGAAAGAGTTTCTGGAAACAGTGAATAAATCGATGACCATGAAAAAAATAATACATTAAAATGAAACTGGATATACTAGCTTTCGGGGCGCATCCCGATGATGTGGAACTTGGCTGCGGCGGGACTATTGCCAAAGAGATTTCACTTGGTAAAAAAATAGGAATTGTAGATTTGACCCGTGGGGAATTAGGTACTCGAGGCACAGCTGAAATCCGTGATAAAGAAGCGGCTGCGGCGGCTGAGATTCTTGGTGTGGAGGTTCGTGAAAACCTAAGGTTCAGGGATGGATTTTTTGTTAATGATGAAAAACATCAATTGGAAATCATTAAAATGGTTAGAAAATACCAACCTGAAATAGTGTTGTGCAATGCCATTGATGATCGTCATATTGACCATGGAAAGGGGAGTAAACTGGTATCCGACGCTTGTTTTCTTTCCGGCCTGCGCCGGATTGAAACAACTCTTGATGGTGTAAATCAGGAAGCCTGGAGACCAAAAGTAGTTTATCATTACATCCAGTGGAAAAACATCGAGCCGGACTTTGTAGTTGATATAACAGGTTTCACAGATAAGAAATTAGACGCAATTATGGCATATACTTCACAATTTTATGTGCCAAATTCGGACGAACCGGTAACGCCAATTGCTACAAAAAATTTCCAGGATAGTCTTATTTACCGCTCTCAGGACCTGGGAAGGCTGGTTGGAACGGATTTTGCTGAAGGATTTACGGCAGAAAGATATTTGGCTGTCAATAGTTTAGGAGATTTGCGATAAATTTTTGAATTTTTTATTTGCGAAAGCCAACAAATACCCTATATTTGCACTCGCAAACGAAGCCTTAGAGCGAAGTTCACTGAACTTCAAATTAAATAAAGCCTCGTGAAGTAAAACAAATGGTGATTGTAGCTCAGTTGGTTAGAGCGTCGGATTGTGGTTCCGAAGGTCGCGGGTTCGAGACCCGTCTTTCACCCTTTTAATTTATAAAGCCTCCAGGAAACTGGGGGCTTTTTTTATTGCTGTTTCTTCAACAAAAAATTAAATTTTCCTCTCGAAACCCTCACTAAATTTAGTGATATAATGTCATTAAATTTAATGATTTTTTGTAAAATGTAATATTTGAATTACATGTTGTTTCTTTTAATTGTTATATTGACCAATATTATTGTTGCCTATTAATTTATTGTAATAACAATGAATTATATTTTAAAAAGAAAGTTATTAATTAAGAATAATTAGATGAAAATTAATCGTGTTGAAATTAAAAGATTCAGATCAATACTTGATTTGAAATTACAAATTAATCCCGAAAACAATTTTTCAACTATTTGTGGTGCAAATAATTCTGGAAAGACTAATGTTCTAAAAGCGTTGAACATATTTTTCAATCCTGAAAAATATGAGGCTTCAGAAGATGCCCCGAATCACAAATATTTTGGATCACGAGGTGGTGCAACTTACCCGGAAATAACTATAACATTCAAATCTGATAATGAAGAATATAAAATAAAAAGAGTTTTTGATATTAATTGTTTGGAAAAAACACAGGGTACAAAAACAGTAATTTCAACGAAGACTAAAACCCAATTAGACGAAGCAGAAATCGAAAAAATTTTAGGGCAAATCGCATTTTTTTTCATACCTGCGATAAATATCTCTTTCCCCAATTTAATTAATAGTCTCATTGATGATGTGTATGATTTAGAGTATGAGAAAGCAAGATTTAGGGGATTAAAGCAAGAACTAAAAACTACATTTGATAATTACATTAATGGTTTAGTTGAAATCTTAAATCAATTAGCTGCGGAAATCAATCCAATATTTAAAAATTTTAATGATAATTGGAGTGTAGGATTTGAAAATTCTGCCGATGTGAAAAAATTTAAAGACCTTATTTCTGAGGATATTGAATTTTTCTTAAATGATAAATCGAATAGAAATATTCAAGGAAAAGGTTCCGGTTTGCAAAGGTTAGGTTATATACTTCTTCACAGTCGAATAATTGAAAAATTAAAGAAAAAGTCAGTTATTTTTTGTGTTGATGAACCTGATGTTTTTTTGCATCAAGGCTTGCAAAAAAAATTAAAGAACCATTTACATGAAATAGCAAAATCACAGCAAGTAATAATAACAAGTCATTCACCTGTTTTTATTGATAGTTATAAGCTTGATAATGTTTTTCTTCTTGATTTAGAAATAGGGGATGAAGTCTATTATAAAAGAACAGACAATTCTTATTATCCACTAAATACAACATTGGTAAATATCAGTGAAGAAAATGGAATGAAAAAAGTCAAAGAGTATTTAGGAATATCTACCGAAGACTTTGATTTACTTGAAAACTATAATATTATTGTTGAAGGTGACAGTGATGTTAAGTATTTAACTGAAATTTCAAACTATTTTGAA
>NZ_CAMLMK010000078.1 GCF_946481155.1 uncultured Flavobacterium sp. | reverse complement strand
AAGCAGGCCAGCAGCAGATCATCTGAGTTATAACGAGAATCCGTGGAGAGGTCATTTTCGTTCAGCAAAAAATCGTCGAACATAACGTAACCGTCCTTTATCTCGTACTTGGCGCGGTTGCTGAAGATTTTCTTTTTATTGTTGTCGTATATTGCTCTTCTATAGCTGCCGTCTGGAAGTAATTGAATTGAGTCGATGTTACTCTTATAGCTTCCGACATACTGCCCATGAATGTCTTCTTTTGACGTACAGCTGACTATAAGCAGAACGGGGAATATTAGTATTTTGAAAAGGGTTGGTAGGTCTTTCATAATTGCTTTAAATTCTTGTGTAAAAACCGCTGCTGTTACTTCCAATCTTCTCTATTGATGATAAAACTGCTTTCCTGTTTTACGAACCCGACTTTTGGATAATAGTCCATTGCTGTGGGTACTGATAAAAGCAATACCATGGATTGTTCTCCGACTTTTTCTTTAGTCAGGTTAATCAGCTGCCTGCCGATTCCTTCTTTTTTGTATTCGCTTCGGACAGCCAGGTCCGATAAATAGCAGCTCCATACCCAATCTGTTATGGAACGGGAAACGCCCACTAATACATCATTGTCCCATGCTGTAATGATGAGGTTTGAATTGTCAAACATCTTTTGGATGCGTTCTTTGTCGTTTGTAGGCCTGGGTAAGCCTGCATTGTCATAAAGATCGATTATCTGGTCGGCGGTGGGTCTTTTGTCGAAACTGTATTTTATGTCCATGGTGTGAATGCCTTCTGATTTTATATTGAATGGTAGCTGAGTCTCCTATCCTTGCGAACATTTATTTGATGCTAAGATAAAGGTTTTATGAAAATAAAACGTGATTTTAAAACAGTTGAAGCAATAGCGCCAAACTGCTGTTAGCAGTCGTTACTTTAGTCATAACCATTAAAAATTATTTCCCCAAAGGTTTTTGAATTCCAATATTTTATTTGCTTTAGTTCAAATTTTGTCAATTGAGACAAATCTTGATTTTGAATTTCTAAACTCAATTGGATTGGGTTAAGATATTCAAAATCTACAACAGAACTTATTAGGTTTTCAGGTAATTCTATAAATTCAATTTTCATCCAAGTGCTTTCTTCATTTATTCCACAATAATATTCATAATGTGAATTAATTAGAATATCAAATTTTTGATTTGTAATCCCATTGATTATTTTTAGTCTATAGTAATTAGAATCAATTTTTGAATTATCTAATTTGAATACTGTGTAAACGAATGTGGAGTTTATATTTTTTGCAAACTCATTTATTAAGTTTTCTTCAACATGAGTTTGTGAATCAATTCCTGTAATTCCTATTTTGAGTTTCATTTAGTTGCGTTTTTTCGGAATGGCTTATAACTCATAAATTTACGAGTACTCTGTTTCTGCGAATATAAAAAGAAAACCGGATTAGAGTTGAATAATTGCCAACAGTATATTGTTCAGGGTATCATTCTTCCGTGTCACAGGAATAATGATTGGACTTCGCTTTATCAAAACATTCTTTTCCTTCGGTGAATGCAAAATAGGCAATCCCGACGGCTCCGATGCTGTCAATACACGTAATCTGAAAAAGTTCGTAAATCCCGCTGCTGGCTAACAATATGACCGACATGTAAATGCAGGCTTTGCTGCAGTCAGCATCTGCGATTATCGCGTCGGATTTAAGCTGCTGCCCGGTTTTGGTTTTCGCCATCACTAAAACCCACATTACAGCTATTGAAACTGCTGAGATTATTACGCCCCAGAAAGTTGTTTCAGGTTTATGATGCATTAAAACATTATAACCGCTTGTTGCCAGAAGTCCCACTGCAAGTATGTAAAATGAAAAGCCTGTGATTTTCAGGGCCGTTCTTTCAAAATCATCGCGTTTGCTTTTTGGTCGCCGTTTTATACGAACTACCATATGTGCAATTCCGAAGCCGGAAATGGCCTCGATAAAACTGTCGATCCCGAAGCCAAACAATGCTAAGCTTTCGTCTTTGGAACCAATATAAGCGGATATGATTCCTTCTAAAATATTATAGACAATTGTGATAATTGCAAGTACAAATGCTACTTTATAAAGCCGGTTCTTTTCTTCTGCAAGATTTTCATTTTTTGCCATGGTATCCAAAGTTGTTGCACGATTGCATGTACTACTATGATGTAAGCGCACAGATGAATCGAAAAAAGAGCAGATAACCGATCATATGCCCTTTCTGAAGAATTGACCAATATACTCCCACTTAGTAATGGTAAGTAAATTTACGAAATATTACAACGTTTGAAAAGATTGTATGGATTAATCATTTCCTGCTGACCACTGAATAATTAGCTAAGGCTGTAGCAACAATTATTAATGTCAGATATAAAATATATTTAAAATTTGAATAGATGCACGACAGGAACTGATCCGTAGGGTTTTCATAGATATCTGTCAGAAACAGTATGTAGATATGCCAAAGGATAAATACCATGAAGATTAGGAATGTGCCCAGATAGACGGCTCTTGATATTCGTTTTAAAAGCCTGGGCCTTTTAGTGGCAATGGTAAAAACAGAGACAATGAAAAGGGATAGCAAAATGATTTCAATAACTAAAAGCATAATGAGATATTTTGATAATAACTAAAGGCATATCTCAAATATAGCGAAAAGAAAAGAGATCTTCAAAAAAAGTCTCTTTCAAATAAATCATTGCATCCTGAATAACTAAAAGCTCAAAAGATTACTGATTACGATAAATAAAGATCCTACTATTCTTTTAAATGGTAATATAATTTAATCATCAGGAAAATGGACACTGCGAATCCCACAAGCATAATAATTGTCCAAATAAGCAGGCCCACACTGAAGTCATCAAAACTTATTGTCATATTGTAATTTACTTTTGTTTTGCACTACAAAATTACCAATAGCGAAAAAGAAAGGGGTGAGGAAAATCCGCAAGAAGTGTTAAAGTGATTATAGAAAATTCTTACAAATTAAAAAAAATGGCCGGGTCGTTCCGATAACTATTGCGCTATCGTTTTTTCTTTTTTGGTTTCATTATTTTTCGTAAAGTCACAACCCACCAACTCCATTGGCTGCTTTTTTTGTTCTCGGTAAAATGGTTTTCTACTTT
Source organism: uncultured Flavobacterium sp. (assembly GCF_946481155.1). Next base: position 9,450 of record NZ_CAMLMK010000078.1, on the reverse strand, counting down.
GTCAAACGCATCTTCAATATAAGCATCGTGCAACCACCGAATGGCCAAAGCCCATTTTATAGAAGCAGCACCTGTTGTTGTCATATCAATTATATGAGAAAGTTCTGTTCTGTTGGTTTCTAATTCGGTTAAGTGAAATTTATGAAAACCATTAAAGCCTGTTAAGTCAAACTGAAATGTTATTGAGTTGTCTTCCTGAAAATCGGTTACAAAATATTTTATAGGTCCGTGTCCGCCTTTGGAACCAACCTGCAAACCTTTATCTAATTTCAGTGGTGACCATTTGTCTGTCGCCAACATTAAGTCATTTTCTGTTCCCAGCGTTCTAAATAATTTTGCTACTTCATGTTTCGGTTGGCTAAGTACTCTTTTATGAATGTTGATTATTTTCATCAGTTGCTGAAATTATAATTTAAATTTTGTTCCTTTATAATTAATTAGGCAGTTTAGGATACTTTATCCCAAACGGTGCTAACCCATTTTTATTATAATAAAATTGGGCTTATTATTTTCCAATGGAATGGCTTTAAATACATTTTTTTTAAGTTTAGTTAAACCCTAAATTCTCTTTGCTTAAAATTGTTTGACGGCAATTATCTTTGAGATTTCCATATTACAAAATCTTCAATTCCATCGTCATTTTTTTCATCAACCAATTGCCAGCTAAGGAAATCTGTAATTTTAATAAATACGTTTTTCAGTTTTTGAAAATTTGCCTCGTCACTTTTCTGACAAACAATAGCTAATAGATTAGTTTTCTTTTTGTTCACATCGTTTTCAGACCAATTATCACTATTTCTGGCGTTTAATAATAAGATTTCTGTAAATGGAAAATCTTGCTGATTGCTAAATTTATAATTAGAGTTTTGTTTAAGTTCTGATATCGACATTAAAAAGTTTCTGAGGTTTTCTGTTTCAAAAGATGCACTTAGATCTTTGTCGTAATATATGTTTAGATAGTAATATCCGTCTGACCACATAATATAATTTTTTGAAGTGATTTTTGATTCTGTGTTTATTCGCTTTGAGTTACAAGATAAGAGTATTAAGCAAATGATAAATGACAGCCACTTGCATAAAACCATTGTTAGCCGCAGTTACTCTATAATTTTATTTGATTTTCGAAAGTATGATATCAGTTTTTGTTACTGATGTTGGCAAATATACCGAAAAACCCCCAAGCTCTTCCCATTACACACCTAACTCCGCCATTTCTTAAAACCGCTGTTATCACTCGTTTCTTTTGCTCAAATAATATGGTTCTTCATTTTCTGCTGCTTTAATTAATTCAAAATATGTATACTCTTGGAATGGTATTTCTTTTTCAAATTTTTTAAAGTAAATATATATTGGAATTATATCAGAAATTCTATAACTAAATTGAGGTGAATCAGTAGTATATATTTCTATTTCCGATTTATTTTTAATTTCAAAAGTATGAACAACTGGGATAAAACCGCTAGGATGTTTTCTTCTAAAAAAATGATATTTTTTAATTAGAGATAATAAATTTTGCACTTCCTCTTCAGAAAGGTTATAGTTTTTTGAAAATCGCTTTTTCTGTCTGTCAGAAACTGCAAAGTAAATTTTTCCAGATAGTTGGGTCCTATTTTTTATGATTTCTATACACGCATTACCATCCCATGATCTAAACATGTAATTGTGATTTAGTAATTCTAAATGTTTAATTTCATAAAAATTGTCTCTCTCTGCGTTTTCTTTAAAATATGGCAAAGTATCGATTTCCTGATTGCAATAAAAAATAGTTTTATCTTCTTGTGAGACGGTAACTGTGGTACATAATATTATTAAGTATATGAGTTTTAAGTTCATCGCTTTTTATGAAATGTATGATAACTCATAAATATACAAGTATTTAATTTTAGCTAATATAATAAGAAAAGTCCTTGTTGCCGTTGATCAGATTGCTCTGCCAGCTGCTCTCATTAAACTACGTTCCATTTTCAAATACTAACTAGCAATAGTTTATTGTTTGCCAAACTGATAATCCCGAACAAATAATCCAGTGGTATAGGGTTCAAAGCCTAAATAGTTGACGCCTTTATTTTGCAGCTCTTTTTCTAATAGGTCCAGATCGGAAACGAAGTCGTTTAGCAGTTCAGCGACTTTTCCGGATTGGTAATAGATCACTACAGATTGTGTTTTCCAACCATATTTCCCAAAATACACTTCAGATTTTGAGTAGCCGGAGATGTCTTCAAAAGCGGCTCTTGTTGTTTTTAGATTACGCAATTCAAAGATGGCAATCGAATTGGTATCAATAACTACCGACTTAAAATAAAAAAAGAGGAAGAACGCCAATTGCGCTATAGCATAGCCTAAGATCAGTATGAACAACAGTAGCCCAAAGAGACTGCTCAGGCTGAAATCGGCTCTTAATTTCCTGAAATTGATGTACACCACTATAGCGAACAGTGCTAAAAAAACAATGCTGATTCCTGCAATAAGCATTGGGAAAGGTGCTTTCGGTGAAAATGTCTTTTTCAAAATGCTAAGTCTTAATGTTTCAGGCTAATATAAAAAAGAAAATTTGGTTTGCCGAAATTAGTTGTTAACAGGAGTTTCTTTGTTTCTCGGACACGGATTTTGGGAAGCGGTTTGCTCGCCGGTAAATTGTATTTTTCCTGTAATTGGATTAAAAATTGGTGTATAATGCTTAAATTTAGGGTGTTAAATAATAAACATATGAATCCGAACAAAGCATTATGGGAAAAAGGGGACTTTACTAAAATTGCCGATACGATGCGCGAAAGCGGTTCGGCGGTAGTTGCGAAATTAGGAATCAGCAGCGGAATGAAGATCCTTGATTTAGGCTGTGGCGACGGAACAACAGCAATCCCTGCCGCAAAGCTTGGCGCTGACGTGTTGGGTGTCGATATTGCAGAAAATCTAGTGGAGGCGGGCAACCTCAGGGCCATAAAAGAAAACCTTGCTAATTGTACTTTTCAGGAAGGCGATGCCACTGATTTACATGAGCTGCCGGATCATACGTTTGATTTGCTGGTAAGTATTTTTGGAGCTATGTTCGCCCCTAAACCTTTTGATGTGGCCAAAGAAATGGTTCGCGTTACGCGTCGGGGAGGAAAGATAATAATGGGTAATTGGATACCCGGAGATCCTACCCTGGTAGCACAAATCCTGAAAATCAGTTCTGCTTATACACCGCCTCCGCCGGAGGGATTTGTCAGTCCGATGTTGTGGGGTATAGAGGAAAATGTTATTGAGCGTTTTGGCAGTGCTGGAATCGCTAAGGAAAACATTTCCTTTGTTAGAGATACATTTACTTTTACTACTCCTTATTCCCCAACAGCGTTTGTTGCTTTGTTCAAGGATTATTACGGCCCAACAATGAACGCTTTTGAAGCCGCAGAAAAAAATGGCAAAGCCTCTGATTTACAGCAGGAACTGGAAGCTTTGTTTAACAGTCAAAATCAGAGTGATTCCGGGGGTACGTCGATACCGGCTACTTTTTTGAGGGTTACGGTTCAATGTTGAAAGACTTGTAATTAAGGCTACTGTTTAATTTAATTGGAATTCATTCCATTTTCGGTTTAGTATTGCTCCAGTTCAATCACCAAACTTCGTTTAATTTCCAAAATACTGAACCATTAAAATGATTCCGTAAATCCAGAAATTATAAAGGATGGTATAGCTAAAACCATACAATAAGCTTTTAGAATAGTTGCCTTTGCATTCCGCGGATTTTTTAAAGACCAGTCACAAAGCTCTAAAGAAAATCCAATAAAGCTATCAGTTAACGATTTTGAATTTACCGGTAAATGTATCGCCTTTAAAATTGGCTGTATAATAAACAATCCCATTATCAATTTTATCAAACTTTACATTTAGTTTATCACCAATTTTGAAAGGCGCGCCTTCTATAGTAAGTTCGATTATTGTTGCGTTGTATTCACAATCCGTTACCCATTCAAGGTTTGATTTGATATAATCTTTACCACCACCGGGATACTCAAAATGGGTATTCCCTTTAAGAATTATGTAAGTCGAATTATCATCAATTTCAAAATATTTCAGTTTGCAATTTTTCAATATCGAGCAATTTGTTTTTTCAGCAGATTGCGAAAAGGATACTGTTGAAGAAATAATGAATAAAAGTACCGCCAGCGTTTTAAATAATTTCATGTTCGTGATAGTTTTTTGTGGGTCGATGCCCGTGTTAAATTTATTTAATTTGGTTTAGTTGAATTTAGTAAAATATTTCTTTAAATCGTAACTTCTTTAAACCAGCTACTTACTTTGTCCTGAAGGATTTCTTCATCGATATTGTGCTTACTGGTTTCTTTGAAATCATCATAAAAGCTTTTGTAAATTATTGTGTTATTCCGTACTTTAACTGTAATTGGAAACTTTTTTGGTTTTTCAAACTGATTAAGCGATGGATTTTATCAGCATCATAAATAGATTTTACCCTGCCGTTTACTAATTTGACATGGATTATTTCTTTGTCAAGTTTTTGTAGGATACGATAATTCAGACTTTCAAAGTCCTTTTTATTGGTAGTAATAAACAACGCTTTACCTTCCAGTTTTTTCTTGAACTCCCTGTGCTTTTTTTCGCTTATTTTATCGGAAATAAACCCGTAGATAAACAATAAAGCTATGAGTAAAAGAAGTACACCTATGATTTTAATTAGTATCAATGTATTGCTTTTTTGAGGTTACTGGTGACGTGTGATTGTACTGGCAGTTTCTTTTTAGCGAATATAAAGAGAAAAGCTGATTTGCGGAATTAGATGTTCCTTGTGTTATCATATCATGTGGGTTTTTTCTTAAATAAATTGATGATATTAAAAGAAGGTTGCCTACTTTTACAATGAAATAAAAGAATTTTAACCATGAAGAAAACAGTTTTCGTACTGTATCTGCTAATTGCAGTTGTTTTTAAAATACAAGCGCAGGAGTTCCCTCAAAAAATAGACAGCCTTTTACTTTCCTATGCTAAAATCAATAGGTTTAACGGTACCGCTTTAGTTTATAAAAAAGGAAAGGTGATTTTAGAGAAAGGGTATGGTTATCAGGATATTAAAAATAAGATTCCAAATACAATTAACACTGTTTTTCAGGTTGGTTCCATAACGAAACAATTTACGACTACCGTTATTTTAAAATTGGCCGAAGAAAATAAACTAACCCTTCAGGATAAACTAACCAAATATTTCCCCGATTATCCAAGAGGAAATGAAATAACGATAGCGCATCTGATGAGCCATACCTCTGGGATTTATGAGTATTTCAGAAACCCATTGTACCATCAGTTAAAGCAAGAAAAGTTGCTAACTAAAGAAGATCGGATGGCGCTCTTTAAAGACAAACCCATGGATTTTAATCCGGGTACTAAATTTTCCTATTGTAATTCGGGGTATGAACTTTTGGGCTTAATTGTTGAAAAAATCACTCATAAACCCTACGAGCAGGTGGTCAGTGAAATGATCCTCAAACCGCTGAAGATGGTGAATAGCGGATTTGATTTTATTGGTTTGCAGAAGAGTGAGAAAGCAAAACCTTATACTTTATATTCTAAATATAAAAGTACTGAAGCGATTCCCTGGGATTCAACTTCAACCTATGCAGCAGGAGCTCTTTACAGCAATGCAAAAGATATCTATTTATGGCATCAGGGGTTGTTGAAAAATAAAGTCATAAAAAAGGCAAGTTTGGAAAAGGCATATGTTCCTGTACTGAATAATTATGGTTATGGATGGTGGATTGATTCGCTATATAATAAAAGGATCGTTTCCCATGGGGGTAATGTTGACGGTTTTACCAGTCAGTTTACAAGAGTTCCTGAAGATGATATTTGTATAGTCTTATTGAATAATACTTACAATCACGAAATTGAAGCTATCGGGAATTCCATTCTGGCCATTTTATATAATAAACCATACAAGATGCTTGATGGAATAGTGCTTTCCCATGATGATTTAAAGAAGTATGCAGGTGAGTATGAAGTCAATTCGGATTATCATGTACGAATTTCTATAGAGGAGAACCATTTGTTCGCCCAAATAAATAATGAACCTAAATTTGAACTGTTTGCGCAAAATTCAGAATATTTTTTTTCAAAGGAAGAAGATCTGAAAATGAAGTTTAAATCCGAGAACAGTAATGATTTCAATAGTATAAGTGTTCATAGGGGGCTAAATACAAAAAGAGGAACAAAAATATACAAGTAGGGATATTTTGGAAGAAGATTGCCTCAAATCTGAGAGAAGATTCAGGGTGCTCCAATATAGCCAATCTTCCAAAAAGGCATATACTCGGTCCAATTGAAAAAGAAAGAGAAAAAGATATGTATCAACGGTGCAGAAAGAAAACTTAAACATACATATAAGACCGATTTTTTACTGTTCATTTTCAGAACAGCCGGAGGTAGAAAAACGGTCAGCAGCATCGGTATTGGATAGTATATCCACCATTGTAAACCCATAGTGGCGCCATATTTTCCAAAAAGCATTCCGAAGACCACTACAATGAGCGCAAGAATAGAAATCGCATACTTCTTTTGCATGAATTCCTGTTTTTTAATGACTAGTAAGATTACGAGCAGGAACACAATTACCGAGGCAAAAATCATGATTGGGAATCGTTGTATAAAGGTATCTGTAATTTGTTCCATTTTATGTCGTCCGGTTTTTATAAGGTTTATGGTAACCCGAAAATATCGGGGCTGTAAGTTTTAGCTAATATAAAAAGAAAACCTGACTAACCGCTATTACTGTTCAATCCACTCCCTAAAAGCACTGGTATTGCTTTGGCTCGTAACTAAATGGTTTTGGTACCCATGCAATTTTACCGTTAAGGCGTTCCTGGAATAGCGCTCGATTCTTTCGATGTATTTCTTCTGCACCAATTCGCTGCGGTTGATTCTGAAAAATGCAGTTTCATCAAGGGTAATTTCGATTTCTTTGAGGGTTGCCTGGGTAAGTAAGTGTTTCTTTCCTGTTTTGTCTGTGGCAAAAACAACGCCTTCCTCAGCAGCAAAAAACATTATATCATCGGTTTCTATAAAATATGTTCTTTGATTTGAATGCACCGAAAAACGCTTTTTAAAGATTCTTTCCTGGGCTGTTTTTTCTAGAACCTGAGTCAGTTTAAACAGCAAATCGTTATCCGGAACTCCAGTTTTCCGTAAAAGGGAAAATTTATTCCATGCTTTTTGAAACCGTTCGAACGAAAAAGGTTTTAGCAGGTATTCAATGCCGTTGCCTTCAAACGCATCCATCAGGAACTGGTTGTAGGCCGTGGTGAAAATAATCGGGCAGGAGACAGTCACTTCACTGTAGATTTCAAATGCGTTGCCGTCCTGAAGTTCAATATCGGATAAGATTAAATCAATGGATTTCTCTGCTTTCAAAAAATCGACAGCTTCGGTTATGGTTCCTATTTCGGCCACGACAGAAACGGGTTCGTTAATTTCATCCAAAAATCTCCGGAGCTTTTTTCTGGCTGGGATTTCGTCTTCGATAATTAGTACGTTTATCATTTTTTATGGGGTGAGTATTGGTAAAGTTACGGAAAACTCGTCTTGCGAATGGTTGATTTCAATCTTTTCGTCCGATAGCAGATTGTATTGTTCCTTTAAATTTTTGAGTGCTTTTCCGGATGGGATTTTCGTGTTTCTTTTTGCTATGAAATTGTTGGAGATAATAAGTTTTTCGCTTATTTCGACTTTAATGTTTACCGGATTTTCCTCTGTTCCCAAATTGTGCTGAATGGCATTTTCCAGAAGTAATTGCAGTGTCAGCGGGACGATATAGCCTTTTGTATTGTCTTTTTGTATGATTTCCAATTGATAGGCATTTCCGTATTTGGACTGCATTAAATCGAAATAGCTTTTCCCGAAAGAAAGTTCTTCTTCCAGCGGAATTAACTTCTTATCGGAAACCTGCAAAACATAGCGATAGATGTCGGCGAATTCGTTTAGGAAGTCGGAAGCCTTGTGTTTGTCTTCCTCGATTAATTGGTCTAAAACGTTGAGGTTGTTAAACAAAAAATGCGGATTGAGCTGCGTTTTGAGTTGGCTGATCTTGCTCTCGGAAAGTGCGTGATTGTAGAGGGCAAGCTGTTTCTGGTTCTTCTGGTTTTTACGGTAGTAGTAATAGGCGAGGAAGAAGCTGCCGTACACAAAAGCATTAAGAAAATCGGCGATGAACCTGCTGACGAAGGTTGTGGCATTGAAGTTTCTTTCCATCGTGTCAAAAATAAGCGCGATGACTAAGGAAAAAATATTTAAAAATGCCATGAACAAGAGCAATGAAACACTAAAGATTTTAAGCGTTTCCTTATAATTGAAGTTGTCCGATTTTTGCCAGCGCACCATTAAAAACCGCATGATTGCAAACAGAATGCAGACCGTTATAAAGTTGAAGACGGCCGCCTCGGGTGTAAACAGATAGGCATTGACTTCGTCTCCTGCCAAAAAACGTATCTGCACCGACTGTGCATAACTATAAAGCAAGATGAACAATAAGAAAAAGCGGTTTTGTTTTACGTCGGCAAGGATTTTTTTCATCGGTGTGCAATTCTCTTCTTACAAAAATAGCCCTATAAGTTGTACAGGGCTACTTCTTGGTGAAATTATTTTTTATCTTCCGGGAATGATGCGATTACGTCTCCTTTGTCATCGTAGAAGTCTAACTTCGCTTTGTTGTCTTTGTCTACATAAAACATGGCTTTTGGCTTTCCTTTATCGTCAAACAGGAATAATCCGTTGTTTTGGCTTTTGGTTTTTCCGAGCATTACCCTTGTTGCGGTGCCAAGTACTCCCTGTGCCACATACTCATCGTATTTTTTTTGCATCGCTTTGGGATCTGTTTTGCGAAGCGTTTCCAATTCTGCCATGATTTCTTTTGTCTTAAGTTGGGATTCTCCGGCGGCGCGATCATTGAATATTAAACTGCTTGCCACCGATCTTTTGTCTCCGTCCTGAAAATCCTGGTTCAGAAGCTGCATAACCTGATCGCCGTCATATTGGTCATAGGTTAAGGATAGTCCCGAACTGTGTCCGTTCCCGTTTTTCTTTCCGTCGTAGATAAAGCCTCCGCATTCTACGCCGTCTTCGTTAAAGAATAACATTCCGGAACGTTTTTTTCGGGTTTCGGTGGTAGGTCTGTTGTTGATTTTGGTATCGCCATTCGGGAAACGGTCTACGTTAGTGATGATCATTTTTACAGTGCCGTCTTTTTCGACGATATTGATTCTTTCGACATCAATTTCGCTAAATCGTTGATTACCGGTTTTTTTGAATGCGGAAGACGTAAGGAAAACCATTCCTACTGCAGAAGCTAAAGCAAATGTTCTTAAAAATACTAATTCTCTGTTCATTGTTTTTATTTTTTATTGGTTGTTGTGATTGATTTACAGGACAAAACTATCCTGATAGTGTACACTTACCAATGCAAAAACAATG
>NZ_CAMLMK010000077.1 GCF_946481155.1 uncultured Flavobacterium sp. | reverse complement strand
GTTGAAGAAATGGAAACGGAAGAAGTGACTTCTTTTGCGGAAATCATGACTACGACTCCGGCAGTTCAGGAAACGTATACAGAACCAGTACCACAAGCAACCGGTGAAAAAAAATTAAGCGACATGTCCAGCGATGAATTGTTTGCCAAACTTCAGAATTACAAAAAATTACTGGATAACGGATTGATTCTTCAGGGAGAATATGACAACCTGAAGAAAGAGATTTTGAGTTATATGTAAAATGAAATCTATTACAATGAAGGCCGCCAAATAAACCTGACGGCCTTTTTTTATGCATTTAATTTCCGGTATTGCAAGGGAGAAGTATGTTTCAACTCCTTAAATTTCCTATTGAAATTAGATATATTGTTAAAACCGCATAATTCGGCAATTTCCAATACGGAAAGATCATTATTCTTCAGCAATAATTTTCTGGCGTGTTCTATCCGGATTTCAATCAAAAACTGAAAAAATGACTTATTCGTTCTCACTTTAAAATAACGACAAAAGGCATTTTTGCTCATATTTGCCACCGATGCAATTTCTTCCAGGGTAATATTCTTTTGATAATGGTTCATCACATACTCAAAAACGGATTGCATCCTTTTACCTTCACTATCCGAAAGTGTTTTTTCATAAATGAACCCAGAGAGCTTTTTTTTATCTGCCAATGTGAAAGCCTTAACCATTTTAAGAAACAACAAAAACTGTTCGAATTCATCAGCTTTCTTAAATTTCAAAAACTTGTTTACGATTTTTTGTGGCGCATTATTTATCATAAAACCATTTTTGATCGCTTCAAAAAAAGGCATGAGTGTTTTCAGTTCGGGGAATTCAAAGAAATTCTTACCGAAGGAATCCGGTGTAAAAAATACCGTTAACATTACAGAAACTTCATTAGTACTGGTCTCGCTTCGAAATACGTGCGGCAAATTGCTCCCTATTACAATTACATCGCCTTTTTGATAAGCTGTCATGGTATCGCCTACAAGTACGGTTCCTTCCCCTTTCTGGATATAACTAATCTGTATCTCTTCATGCTGATGCAGTTTATCGTAAAAAACGAGCTCTCTATCTTCCTGATAAATAAGGGCCTCTTCTTTAGGTCTGGGTATTTTGAAAGGAAATATCTTCATCAATAAAATCACGTCTAATAGTTCAAATATATTCTAATTTACTTAAAAAGGCGCAAATATTACTCACATATTTAACATTTGACATCATATAAGCTAATATAGTATCAATTATGGATAATATAGCCTAATAAATATTTCCAAACATACGATAGTTTTGAAAAAAAATAATTGCTATATGAGTATTCAATGGAAAGGCGTCATGCCGGCAGTGACCACCAAGTTTACTGCAGATGATAAACTAGACCTCAACATGTTTGCAGTAAATGTGAAAGCACAACTCAATGCCGGTGTTGATGGAATAATATTAGGCGGAACTTTAGGAGAAGCCAGTACACTATTAGACGAGGAAAAAAGAACACTGGTTAGAGAAACCGTTAAAATAGTTAACGGAAAGGTTCCTGTGATCATGAACATTGCAGAACAAACCACCCGAGGTGCCATTATCGCAGCAAACAAAGCAGAACTGGACGGAGCTAAAGGACTGATGATGTTACCGCCTATGCGTTACAATGCAAGTGAATATGAAACAGTTGTCTATTTTTCTGAAGTGGCAAAAAACACTTCATTGCCAATTATGGTATACAACAATCCGGTCGATTATAAAATTGAGGTTACGCTTGATATGTTTGAAGAACTGTTGAAGTTCGATACTATCCAAGCTGTAAAAGAATCAACAAGAGACCTCTCTAACGTTACCCGGATGAAAAATCGTTTTGGGGACCGTTTGAAAATTTTATCTGGTGTTGATACCCTGGCTTTAGAAAGTCTTTTGATGGGAGCAGATGGCTGGGTCGCAGGATTAGTGGATGCTTTTCCTGCAGAAACTGTGGCTATTTACCAATTGGCTAAGGCGGGAAGAATCGAAGAAGCATTGGCTATTTACAGATGGTTTTTACCCTTATTGGAATTGGATATCAGCGCGCGTTTAGTGCAAAATATAAAATTAGCCGAAGTGGCTACCGGAATAGGGACAGAATACGTCCGCGCACCGAGATTGCCATTATTTGGTACTGAAAGAGAAAGGGTGCAGGGTATTATTGCCGAAGCTTTAAAAACAAGACCTACGCTTCCGGACTACAAAAAAGACATGGCGGGAAGCTTATCATTAGGTTAGGACAAGGGCTGTATTAAAAAAAACAAATAATGATTACAGGAAAAAATTATATAGGCAGTCAGCTGGTAGCTAGTGGAGATAAAAAGTTCACGACTTTTAACCCACAGCTTAATGCAGAAAATCCGTGGGTATTTACAGAAGCAACTTCAGACGAAATCAATTTGGCAGCTGCATTAGCTTCGAAGGCCTATGCTGCTTATAAGAATTACCCGGGAAATCAAAAAGCCGATTTTCTAAATGCAATAGCCGATGAAATTATGGCTCTTGGAGATGAATTGCTGGAAGTATATTGCACTGAATCAGGTTTTCCAAAAGGAAGAGCTGAAGGAGAAAGAGGCAGAACAATTTTGCAATTACGTTCTTTTGCAGATATGGTTGCAGAAGGAAATTGGGTAGAAGCAACAATAGATACGGCATTGCCGGAGAGACAACCCATCCCAAAAATCGATGTGCGAAAAATGCTGGTTCCTCTAGGTCCCGTAGTAGTATTTGGATCCAGTAATTTCCCATTTGCTTTTTCAACGGCGGGTGGCGATACGGTCTCGGCATTAGCATCAGGTTGTCCTGTAATTGTAAAAGGCCATTCTATGCATGTGGGAACAGGAGAAATGGTTGCTTCGGCTGTCATTAGAGCTGCAAAAAAAACAAATATGCCGGAAGGTGTATTCTCAAACCTAAATGGTGGAGGAGTAACAGTAGGCGCACAGCTTGTCCAACACCCTTTGGTTAAAGCAGTGGGTTTTACCGGCAGTATCAAAGGAGGAAGAGCTTTATTCGATTTGGCATCCCAACGTCCTGAACCCATACCGGTTTTTGCTGAAATGGGAAGCATTAATCCCGTTGTTTTATTGCCGGAAGCTTTAGAACAAAAAAGTGCCGTTTGGGCTGCTCAGTATGCGGGCGCAATTACAATGGGGGCAGGTCAGTTTTGTACTAATCCGGGATTACTTTTGGGTTTAAAAAGTGACGGGCTGAATCGATTTATCAGACAGTTATCCGAAGAAATAGAAAAAATAGCTCCTTCCTGTATGTTGCACCCCAGCATGCTAAATAGTTTTACTAACGGAAAAAAGGAACTCCAACAGCAAGATGGCGTCACTACCGCAGCTGAAATAAAAACAGAAATCGCTCCTAATCATGCTCCACAGACACTACTTTCTATTGAAGGAAAACCTTTTTTAGAAAACACTTTGCTTCATCAGGAAGTATTTGGACCCTTTTCCATAATTGTCCAATGTGAGGATGAAGCAGAATTGATTGCCGTACTTGACAACCTGGAAGGACAGTTAACAGGAACCCTTATTGCCTCAGAATCAGAATTAGAAAATTATGCCCCAGTAGTGGCTTCACTTCAAAACAAAGTGGGCCGATTAATTTTTAATGGTGTGCCTACGGGTGTCGAGGTTTGCCCCTCCATGCTACACGGAGGCCCTTACCCCGCATCGTCCGATTCCAGGTTTACGGCCGTTGGGATTCATGCAGTGAAACGTTGGGTAAGACCCTTGAGCTATCAAAATTGGCCAGACAGCTTACTGCCAAAAGAACTCCAAAACGAAAATCCGTTAGGAATCTCCAGACTAGTAAATAACAAACTAACTAATTTATCAATAGCATCATGCCTAGAAAAACCTTCTTTTGCGTAGACGCACATACTTGCGGAAACCCAGTTAGGGTAGTTGCCGGAGGAGGGCCTAACCTCGTGGGAGCAAACATGAGCGAGAAGCGACAGCACTTCCTGAAAGAATTCGACTGGATTCGCAAGGGATTAATGTTCGAACCACGGGGTCATGACATGATGAGCGGCAGTATTCTTTATCCGCCGAGTAATCCTGAAAATGATTTTGGCATTTTGTTTATAGAGACTTCCGGTTGCTTACCCATGTGCGGACACGGTACGATCGGCACCATTACCATTGCCGTGGAAGAAGGATTGATAAATCCTAAAGTTCCGGGAAAAATCCGAATGGAAGCACCTGCCGGATTAGTTCAGATTGAATACCAGCAAACCGGAAAAAAAGTGGATTGGGTGCGTCTGACTAATGTGAAATCCTACCTCGCTGCAGAAGGACTAACCGTTGATTGCCCTGAACTGGGCGAAATCGTTTTTGATGTTGCTTACGGTGGTAATTACTACGCCATTGTAGATCCTCAAAAGAATTTTACCGGGGTTCAGGATTTTACTGCTGGTAAAATTGTACAGTACAGCCAGGAAGTCCGTAAACGCATCAACGAAAAATATCCAAACCTTTTTATTCATCCTGAGAATGATACTATTCGAGACGTCAGCCACATGTTATGGACAGGAGATCCATTAGACCCGACATCTTCAGGAAGGAATGCGGTTTTCTACGGTGATAAAGCTATAGATCGTTCTCCCTGCGGCACAGGAACCTCGGCGAGAATTGCACAACTTCATGCCAAAGGAAAATTAAAAAAAGGAGAAGAATTTATCCATGAAAGCTTTATCGGAAGCAAATTTATCGGTAAAGTGGAAGAAGAAACTTCAATTGGAGATATTAAAGCAATTGTGCCAAGCATTCAGGGCTGGGCAAAAGTGTATGGTTATAACAACATTGTTATTGACGAAGAAGAAGACCCGTATGCATTTGGTTTCCAGGTAATTTAAGACGAATAAAATGAAAAAGATAAGCATTATTGGAGGAGGAATAATCGGATTATGCTCTGCCTATTATCTGGCTAAAGAAGGTTATCAGGTAATAGTTTTTGACAAATCTGATCTGAATGATGGGTGTTCCTATGGTAATGCCGGAATGATCGTGCCTTCTCATATCATCCCTTTGGCACAACCGGGAATGATTGCGCAGGGAATAAAGTGGATGTTCGACAGTCATAGCCCATTCTATGTAAAACCCCGACTGAGTTTGGATTTAATGAAATGGGGATTACAATTTTATAAGCATGCCAATGCCAAACATGTGGAAAAAGCGATGCCGGCTCTTCGCGATTTATCACTTCTGAGTAAAGAATTATATCAGGATTTTGCCCGTGAAAACAATTCTTTTTTTTATGAAGAAAAAGGGCTGCTGATGCTCTATAAAACCGATAAAGTAGCAGAAGAAATGCACCATGAAGCTAAGGAAGCAGCACGCCTTGGACTTGAAGTGGATTATCTTTCAGGTGAAGAAGTAGACACCCTTGAAACGGGGACCAAAACAGATGTTATCGGAGGAATCCATTATAAGAGTGATGCACATCTTTACCCTCAAAAGTTCATGAAATTCATAAAAGAAGAATTGAAAAGATTGAATGTGGAAATGTATCCCGAAACCTTGGTTAAAGATTTTACCATCCAAAATAATGTTATCTCGTCAATTGTTACTGACAAAGGCACTTTCGCTACTGATGAAGTCGTATTGGCATCAGGTTCATGGAGTCCGGAATTAGCAAAAAAACTTAATATCAATATTTCTGTCCTACCCGGAAAAGGATATAGTTTCACGCTAACAAACAGACTTCAAAAACCTTCGATTCCTTCCATTCTATGTGAAGGAAAAGTAGCTGTTACGCCTATGAATAATGATATTCGTTTTGGCGGCACGATGGAAATAACACATACGTCAGATACTAAAATCAATCAAAACAGGCTTCAGGGAATTGTTAACAGCATCAACGAATTTTATCCCGATCTGAAAATAAGCAAACCGCTAAAAGAAGAAACATGGTACGGATTCAGGCCGTGTACTCCTTCCGGAATGCCGGTCATTGCAAGGGATAAAAAAATTAAAAATCTAACCTTGGCAACCGGTCATGCTATGATGGGATTGAGCTTAGCTCCTGCAACGGGCAAAATTGTTACAGAACTGATTTCCGGGAAACCCACATCAATAGCCACGAATCTATTTCAATTATAATTATGAGATACCAACCCATTCCATCTAAGCTATTCGAAAAAAACAGGCTCCGTTTTTGTGAAAAAATGTCGGCCAACGCTATTGCAATACTTACGTCAAACGATGTAATGCCTACCAATTGTGATGATGTTATGGGATTTGCGCAGAACAATGATTTATTTTATTTGTCGGGAATTGATCAGGATGAAACCATATTGTTGTTATATCCCGATGCTTTTGTACCCGAAAACAGAGCCATTTTGTTTGTTAAGGAAGTCAGTGAATTAAGTAAACTATGGGACGGGGACTTTTTGACAAAAGAACAGGTTACCGAAATTTCAGGTGTGAAAAATGTAAAATGGACACACGAATTTGAGAAAACGCTTCAATTTTTTGCCTTTGAAGCCGATACGTTCTATTTAGGACATAATGAACATCTTAAGCGGATTACATCGGAAATGCTAACACGCCAGGACCGGATGATCCAATGGTGCAGAGAAAAATATCCGCTACACAATTATAAAAGAGCCGCTAAAATCACCGCCGAATTACGCCCATTTAAATCGAAGGAAGAAGTTGAACTAATACAAAAAGCGGCGGCCATTAGCTGTAAAGGTTTTAATCGTTTGCTAAAAGCAGTAAAACCAGAGGTAATGGAATACGAATTGGAGGCAGAACTCACCTACGAACTGATAAAAAACGGGGGGTTACGCCATGCCTTCAAACCCATTATTGCTTCGGGGAAAAATGCCTGCGCTTTGCATTACAATACTAATGATGCCACTTGCAAAGAAGGTGAAATGATATTGGTGGATTTTGGTGTCTGTTATGCAAATTACAACTCCGATACTACCCGATGTGTCCCTGTTAATGGTAGTTTTTCTGCCAGACAGCGACAAGTATATGAATCCGTTTTGCATTGTTTAAAAGAAGGCTCCAAATTATTGAAACCGGGCGTACTATCTACGGATTATGAAGCTAAAATGGCAAATTTAATAGAAGCCGAACTTTTAAAATTAGGATTGCTGACTCCTGAAATGATTGCCAATCAGGACCCGGATGCGCCGGCCTATAAAAAATATTTCATGCATAGAACCGCACATCATTTAGGACTGGATGTTCATGATGTGGGTTATTACTCCCGCCCGTTTGAAGAAGGCATGGTGCTTACCTGCGAGCCGGGAATCTATATTCCGGAAGAAAAAATAGGCTGCCGTTTAGAGAATGATTATCTCCTGACAAAGGATGGAAATATCAATTTAACAGCTGCTTTACCCATTGAAATAGAGGAAATTGAAAGGCTAATGCAACAAAATGTGCTGGTGTTATCTTAAACTATATCAGATTATGAAAAAAATAATAATTGTCCTGTTTGTTTTGCTTGGCGTTCTTAACGGTTCTGCCCAAACCGTTGCAGGGACACAAACTCTCTTAGAGAAAAAATTGAACGAGTTGTTTCCTAAAGCAGTGATAACACCAATAAAAAACCTGGAAGGATTTTCAGAATCTTATCAATTGATTTTGGATGAGCCATTAGATCACAAGCATCCGGAAAAAGGAACTTTTCAACACTTTGTTTATTTGTCCCACGCTGACTTTAACAGTCCTATGGTTATCGAAACCGAAGGATACAATGCCCGATATGTGAAAAATGAAGTCAGCGAATTGCTTAAATCCAATCAGGTAATCGTAGAATATCGTTTCTATGGAAAGTCCAGGCCAAATCCAATTCCATGGCACTATTTGACAAACGACCAGGCAGTTGCAGATTATCATGCGATAGTGACAAAACTGAAAAAGCTGTACAAAGGCAAATGGATCTCCACAGGAATAAGCAAAGGAGGAGAAACCACATTGATTTATAAATCCAAATATCCTAATGATGTTGACGTCGCCATGCCTTATGTTGCGCCGCTAATTAACACCCAGGAAGATCCAAGAACAGAATCCCATATGGCAACCGTAGGTACACCGGAATGCAGAGCAAAGATACTTCAGTTTCAAAGGACTTTATTGCAAAACCGGGAAGCTCTTTTGAAAGAAATAAAAGAATACGCCGAAAAAGAAAAGGTACAATTTACCGAAGTTTCAATGGGCGAAGCCCTGGAATATGCAGCATTGGAATTTCCCTTTTCCTTTTGGCAATGGGGAGGAAAATGCGAAGACATCCCTAATGACGAAACTTCTTCCAAAGCACTGTTTGACTACATGAATAAAATAGTGGGTATTGATTTTTATAATGATGAAAAGTACTATGATTTATTGCCTTCGTTTTACCAGCATATGAGCGAATTAGGCTACTATGGCTTCAATTTTGCTCCGGTTAAAGACCTGCTGAAAGAAGTAAAAAGCACCTCCAACACCCGTTTTGCCCCAAAAAACGTTACTATTACTTACAATCCGGAGTATATCAGGAAGGTTCGGGATTATGTGGAAAATAAAGGCAATAAAATACTATACATCTATGGAGGCTATGATACCTGGGGCGCCTGTGCGCCTACGCCAAAGCCTAATGTAGATGCATTGAAAATGGTTTTACCGGGCGGAAGTCATGCCACAAGAGTGCGGCATTTCCCAAAAGAAGATCAGGAAAAGATAATGAATACGTTAAATAAGTGGTTAAATTAAAATTGGTTAAATGGAAGAAAGAGGCAGTTATTTGCCTCTTTTTTTTTACTACTCTCTATTTTTCGAGCATTTATCTCCGTTAAATAATTACAGATAGCTGACAAAATTACATCACACTTTTCTGCTTCGAAACATAAGCATCCGACTGCAGTTTTAGCAAATCCGAAGCTGCCTGCCGTTTGTAATCGTAAAGTTCCTTATCATCCCGAATGTCTTCATAGACTTTATCGTAAATCGCCGCGTCGGTCTCTTTCTGAAGTTTTCTTTGATGGTTGTTTTGCTCAATATGTGTTTTTAGCGCTGTTTCAGTATCTTCCAATTTGAAATCGTATTCGCCTTTCGGGGATAATAATTTTGCAATGATTGGCGAGGTCTCAATAGCCAAAAACAGCAGCATAATAAACAATGACGGAAGCAATGGCAATTTTCCCAGCGCATTGATTCGCGCCATTAAGCCATCAAAACTGTCAATTATCGGCTGGGTTTCGGTTACTTTTTTATCCAAATCGGCCTGGAGTGTTTTTGCTTTAGCTTCTTTTTCAACGATCATTTTCGCGCTCGCTACTTTTAAGGAATCAAGCTGTTTCACGGCAATATCGTGCGCGGCTCTTTTTTCTTTGTAGATTGGCCCCTTACCCATTTTTTTAGTACCGGCAGTCCCTTCCGCTTCTGTAATATAAGAATCGTATAATGCAGTAACCGCTTTTTCTTTTTGTGCAATGGAAGATTTCAGGCTGTTGATTTCAGCTTTGTTTTTATCTACATCGCCTTTGAAATAATTCGCGACCTGTTTTTTATTGGCCATGGCCATGTCATTCTTCTCTTTCAGCAGCACGGTGTTGATTTCCTTTTCGAAAATTTTGATCTCCAACGGTTTTGAAATTACGATGGCAATAATCATCGCTAACACAATTCGAGGGGAAGCCTGCACAAATTCGCCCCAGAAGTTATCTCTTTTTCGAATAGTCGAAACGATAAATCGGTCCAGATTAAAAATCAGCAGCCCCCAGACAATTCCGAAAAGCAATGCAGGATACACACTGTCGAAAACAGTGTAAAGCGCATAGGCACTGGCTATAAATGCCATGATAGCAGTAAAAAAGACGGTAGCTCCGATCCCGACATATTTGTTTTGTTCGCCATTGGAACAATCGTAGATCAGATCTTTATCCGCGCCGGAACACAGAATGAAAAAACGTTTTAACATGATGATGCATTTTTTTGATTGATGATGTTGTCCCGATAACTATCGGGAGATGATGATTCTGCAAATTTAACGCCAAATTTTGTATTTTGTTGTAAACCAGTTACTTATTTTACAGCCTTTTAAAATTTATCATTCGCACATACCACTCATAGCTATATATTATTGAAAATCAATCAATTATGTTAAATTTTTCGTAAATTTACACTGATTTCCAATCACGCCTCAAATTTCAAAATTGTGTCTTACGCATCATTAATATAAATTTTGAAATTATGAAAACCGATCATTACTACAAATTTTTGTTACTCCTCTTTGCCTTGTTTTCTGCGAGTAATAGTATGTTTAGCCAAGCTGAAGAAGAGAAACCCTATTACCTGACTGCCACTACCATGCACTGGAATGAAAATCTTGCCAATTTTTCACAGGACGAATGGAAAGCCGCAGAAAAGGAATACTTCGACAAAGTCATTATGAAAAATGAATTCATAAAAGGCTCCAATGTTGTAACCCATTATTTTACAGCCGATAACACCGAAATCATTTTTGTCTATCTCTTCGAGAAATGGGAAGATATTGACAAAGGCTGGACACGTAATATGGAGTTAGAAAAGCAAGCCTGGCCCGACGAAAAAGCACGGAAAGCCTTCTTTGAAAAGAAAAGCAACTTCTACAACCACCGTCATTCTGATGAAATTTACGCTACCGTTCCCGGAAGAAAACAAATGGCAAAAATCGCCGATAAGCAAATGGTGTACTACGTTCGAAAAAGCAATTTTGCCTATCCTAAAGACGGAACCGACAAAGAATTTACAGACCTTAACAAACAGCTTTTTGATGCTGTAACCAATAAAAATGAGCTTCTGAAAGCCTATTATCCATACGCCCATGCCTGGGGTTCCAACAGTACTGAATTTGTGGAAGTCTACGTAGTCGAATCTTTAGGCGATCTTGAAAAGGCATTTGCGCGGGACGAAGAACTTTTCAAAGCCCAATGGAAAGACGAGAAAAAAAGAGAAGAATTTGACAAAAAACTGGGTAAATATTTCACTAAAACACACTCCGATTATATCTATCGTTCTGTTGTAGGGCTTCAGAAATAAGCTTCTGCACAAACGAAAAAATCCGTTCTTTCTGTTATCGAAGGAACGGATTTTATTTTTATGTTATCAGCAATTACTTGCTTAACTCCACGAAATATTTATAGAATAACGGAATCGTCTCAATCCCTTTCAGGTAATTGAAAACCCCGAAATGCTCGTTTGGTGAATGAATGGCGTCGCTATCCAAACCGAAGCCCATCATAATGGTTTTCGATTTCAGTTCTTTTTCGAACAAGGCTACAATCGGAATACTTCCTCCCGAACGCACCGGAATCGGCTGAACGCCAAATGTATCTGCATAGGCTTTTGAAGCGGCCTGATATCCGATGGAATCAATAGGAGTTACATAACCCTGACCGCCATGGTGCGGCTTAACAACCACTTTAACCGATTTTGGCGCTATGCTTGTAAAGTGTTTTTTAAACAATTCGGTGATTTCTTCCCAATCCTGATTAGGTACCAAACGCATGGAAATTTTTGCAAAAGCTTTACTTGCAATTACGGTTTTTGCACCTTCACCTGTATAACCGCCCCAAATTCCGTTTACGTCAAGCGTTGGACGGATGGAGTTTCTTTCGTTGGTAGTATATCCTGTTTCACCATAAACTTCTTCAATATCCAAAGCTTTTTTATAAGCCTCTTCAGAGAATGGTCGCTTACCCATTTCAGCTCTTTCTTCCATGGAAAGTTCCTGCACTTTATCATAGAATCCCGGAATAGTGATATGGTTATTTTCGTCGTGTAATGACGCGATCATTTTCGTTAAAACATTAATTGGATTAGCCACAGCTCCACCGTATAAACCGGAATGCAGGTCGCGGTTCGGACCGGTAACTTCCACTTCCACATAACTTAGTCCGCGAAGACCGGTTGTGATAGAAGGCTGCTGATTGGAAATCATACCTGTATCGGAAATCAGGATCACATCATTGGCTAATTTTTCCTGGTTTCTTTCGACGAACCAGCTCAAACTTGAAGAACCTACTTCTTCTTCGCCCTCAATCATGAATTTCACGTTACACGGAAGGCAATTGTTCTGAATCATATATTCAAATGCTTTCACGTGCATGTACATCTGACCCTTGTCATCACAAGCGCCACGGGCGAATATCGCACCTTCGGGATGCAATTCCGTTGTTTTGATCACCGGCTCAAAAGGCGGCGACGTCCATAACTCGATCGGATCGGCCGGCTGTACGTCATAATGACCGTAAACCAAAACCGTCGGTAAATTTTTATCAATTATTTTTTCGCCGTAAACGATAGGATATCCCGGAGTTTCACACAGCTCTACAAAGTCGCATCCGGCTTTTTCAAGACTTGCTTTTACAGCGGTTGCGGTATCAATAACATCCTGAGTATAAGCGCTGTCGGCACTAACGGAAGGTATTTTTAATAATTCAATTAACTCATTAAGAAAACGTTCTTTGTTCTGTTGAACGTACTGTTTAATATTGTCCATTTGTTGTTAAAAATGATGAAAGCCAAATGTACAAAATAATTTTTTAAAGAAATTTGTTTGGAAATTGGAAGTAATTATTATCTTTGCACCCACTTACTGAAACAACTACTTGTTTTATAAGCCTGCGGGTGTGGTGAAATTGGTAGACACGCCAGACTTAGGATCTGGTGCCTCACGGTGTGTAGGTTCGAGTCCTATCACCCGCACAAAAAGC
>NZ_CAMLMK010000076.1 GCF_946481155.1 uncultured Flavobacterium sp. | reverse complement strand
ATTTTTCAAAAAGGCTTGTATAATCATCGCTTTTTCCGGGTGACAGTACATCAATGGATTTCCCGACAATATCCTTGGACAGATAGCCAAATAATTTTTGTGCGCCACCATTCCAAAAATCGATTGTTCCGTCCATAGTCACACTGATAATAGCATCTTCAGAAGATTGTACCAGGGCGGCAAGATGATTGTGCAGGGGCAGGTATTTCTTATAAGAGGTCTCTTTCATACGTACTAGCTTTTAAGTGGCTTTTAGTGTCTGGTTAAAAAGAGGTTTTTTACTTTTTTCGTCTCTCTGCAACAGAAGTTTTTTACGAACAGTAGAAAAGATAGGGCTTGCACTTGTTTTTACAATCTTTGAAAAATTCTGTTCATCAAAAATTATAGCATAAAGATAATTCTACATAAAAAGTGTTTGTTGTGGTTTTTCCACACTAAATGTTAAAATTGGTTAAAAAAGGGCGGTTTACTTAGGAAAAAACACACTTTTAAAGTTACATTTTTTTTGAAATTGAAAATGTTGGGTTTTTGTTAAATAATAAATATATCAGGCAAATAATCAAAAAAATGTATCTTTGGACGCAAATGCTAAAAGAAATGACTACAACTGAAAAACACACACAACTCGAACACTATTTTCAGCAGTTCCGAAATAATATCATAGGTATTAACCAGGAGTTTGAATCGCCTTTCGGTACGCAGAAAATAATTTATACTGACTGGACTGCTTCAGGAAGGTTATACCGTCCGATTGAGGAAAAGCTGATGAATGAGTTCGGACCGTTTGTAGCCAACACCCATACGGAAACAACGTTCTCCGGGACAGCAATGACAATGGCTTATCACGAAGCGCGTCACATCATAAAAAAGCATGTGAATAGCAATGAAAATGATATTTTGATCGTTGACGGTTCAGGAATGACAGGTGTAGTGAATAAATTTCAGCGTATTTTAGGTTTAAAAGTTCCTGAAAACCTGCAAAAGTATACCCAGATTCCGGACGAGAAGAAGCCTGTGGTTTTCATTTCACATATGGAACACCATTCCAATCAGACGTCATGGCTGGAAACCATTGCAAAAGTGGAAGTTATCCCTGCCTGCGAAAAAGGATTGATTTGTCTGGACAGCTTCAAAGCCTTGTTAGAGCAATACAAAGACCGAACGCTAAAAATTGCTTCGATAACAAGCTGCTCGAATGTAACGGGAATCAGAACACCCTACCATGATGTTGCCAAATTAATACATCAATATAACGGCGTTTGTTTTGTGGATTTTGCCTGTTCGGCGCCGTATGTAAAAATTGACATGCATCCTGCAGATAATCCGGAAGGTTATCTTGATGCGATTTTTTTCTCACCACATAAATTCTTAGGTGGACCCGGGACATCGGGAGTGCTTATTTTCAATAAGAAATTATATAAAAATATGGTGCCTGATCATCCGGGAGGAGGGACAGTAAGCTGGACAAATCCTTGGGGAGAGCATAAATATTTAGACAATATCGAAGAGCGTGAAGATGGCGGTACACCCGGTTTTCTTCAGGTAATCAAAACTGCATTGGCAATCCAGCTGAAAGAACAGATGGGTGTCGATAATATCCTGAAACGCGAGCATGAAATCGTCGACTATGTATTCGGACAATTAAAAGCGATTCCGAATTTGAATATCCTTGCCGGCCAGCATGAAAACAGACTAGGGGTGATTTCCTTCTATATTGACGACCTGCATTTTAATTTAGGCGTAAAAATCCTAAACGACCGTTTTGGGATACAAACACGAGGCGGCTGCAGCTGTGCCGGGACTTACGGTCATTATTTGCTGCATGTAGATCAGGAAACGTCTCATTATCTGACGGATAAGATTACTTCAGGGGATTTAATCGAAAAACCGGGGTGGATCAGAATGTCCATTCACCCGACAACGACTACGGAGGAAATTGAATACGTCTGCAACAGCATAAAATCCCTTGCCGAAAATCATAAAGAGTGGAAAAACGATTATGAATACAACAAAAACTCTAATGAGTTCGTTCATAAAAATGCAATGCATAAAGAGAAAGAAATGGTAAAAAACTGGTTCAGTTTATAGCATAAAAAAGCCCTGGAAAAACAGGGCTTTTTTTATTTTGAACTTTCTTTTTTTGTGTGTTTCCAGCGTTTGTGTGTCCACAGATAATATTCTGGTTTTTCGAGAATCTGCTGTTCAACCATCCTGAAAAACATATCGGTTAATTCATAATCAGGCACTTCTTTCGGATTTTCAGCCATTGGTACAAATGTAGCCTGATACCTGCCGCGCCCCAGTTTCTCCCCTTTGACAAAAAGGACGTTCATGTCCATTCTTTTGGATAGCATTTCAGCACCGGTATGCACAGGAACTTCAATTCCCATAAACGTGGTCCAATGCACTGCTTTCGATACTTTAGGAGATTGATCGGCGGCGAATCCGTATACGCCTAAAACTCCTTTTCGTTTATTGTCAATCATCACTTTCGTAGTTTCTTTGGTGTCAATCAGGGTTGCATCAAATTTTCCGCGGATGTTGCGCACTAACTTATCAAAGTACTTATTTCGTATTTTCTTATAAATCCCAAAACCTTCAAATTTAATATGCTTGTTCATGATTAAAAGCCACTCGTAACTGGAATAATGCGCACAGAAAACAGCAATGCTCTTTCCTTTGGCTTCATATTCGTGGTACAGTTCCATATTGGTGAATTTAAAACGCTTGTGAAGTTCCGCGTCCGAAACTGTCATTGTTTTAATCATCTCCAAAAAGCCATCAACCAAATGATGATAAGATTTTTTCTCAATTACCAATCGCTCTTTCTCGGATAAATGTGGTAAAGCCAGCGCTAAATTTTGACGTACAATTTTCTTTCTGTAACCGATTACATAATAGACCAAAACATAAATCACATCGGAAACAAAATATAATAAACGGAAAGGAAGGATGGAAATCAGCCACAAAATTGGATAAACCAATAGAAAAATTACTAATTGCATTGAATTAAATTTTTACAAATATACTTTTTATACCGATTATTCCCCGATTAAATTAACATTCCGTAATGAAACATTGGTTATTTTTGTGGTAAGAAAATTCAAGTATATGAATCTGGTTTTACTGGCTATAATCGTAATTACGGCTTTAATAAGTTATAAAGGGTTTAATGATGTCTCTTTTTTCAGGAAATATGAATTCCATATCGGGAGTATCCGTGCCGGCGAACACATCCGCATGATTACTTCTGCATTTCTTCATGCCGATTTCCAGCATTTGCTTTTTAACATGATCACGCTCTATTTTTTTGCACCTATTGTAATTCAGTTTTTTGGTGCTGCTTTCTTTTTGATGATTTATATAGGGAGTTTAATTTTTGGAAGCCTGCTCACTTTGTATATGCATAAAAACGACTATTACTATCGTGCGATTGGTGCCTCGGGGGCGGTAACAGGAATTGTTTACAGCGCTATTTTAATTTATCCTGACATGGACTTTTACGGATTTATTCCGGGTTATATTTTCGGTATTATTTATCTGTTCTATTCCATTTATGGGATGAGGGCCAAAAATGATAATATTGGTCATGCCGCGCATTTTGGTGGTGCAATTGGAGGTTATATCATTACGCTTTCAAAGGATCCGGTGATGTTTACCGAGAAAACTTCAATTGTGATAATATTGGCTATTCCGATTATAATTTTATTTATTTTATCAAAAATGGGTAAAATTTAATGTTTGGCATTGCTTTTGATTTGTAGTTAAAAACTTAAATTTATACACATGAAAAAATTAGTTCTAATTGCAGTAACCTTGTTTTTTGCAGTTGCAAATGCCCAGGAAACAAAAATGCCACCTCAGATTATCGTAGCAGGTGAAGGAAAAATAAAAGTTACTCCGGATCAGGTGGCGATTACAGTAGGAGTTGAAAATACAGGCAATGAATCTGCTGAAGTAAAACGAAAAAACGACGAAACCATTGATGCGATCATTAAATATATCAGGAAAATGAAAATTGCACCTGCCGATTTTCAGACGCAGCGGGTTTCTTTGTATAAGTCTTATGATTATCAGAAAAAGAAAAATACGTATACGGCTTCTCAAAACATCATCATCAATCTTAAGGATCTTTCTAAATATGATGAACTGATGATGGGATTGGTAGATTCCGGCGCCAATGTAATTCATGGTGTAGATTTCAAGTCTTCTAAAGTCGCGCAATACGAATCGGAAGCAAGAATCAAAGCAGTTCAGAATGCTAAGATAAAAGCAGCGGATTATGCTTCGGCGCTGAATCAGAAAGTTGGAAAAGCGATTTTGGTATCCGATAATTCGTCTACAAACTATCCAAGGCCGATGTATGCCATGATGAAAATGGAATCCGATCAAAGTCTGCCGAAAGAAACGTTGGCAATTGGAGAAATTGAAGTTACCGCGAATGTGACTATTAACTTTGCGCTGGAATAAATAAGGATGAAATTTTCATTGGATTTTTTGCTTGACTCTCAGAATCCAATTACATTTGCACCACTCAACAACAACACAACAATAATGAATACAATCACGGCGACCAATTTTAATTTCCCGGGTCAGAAATCCGTATATCGCGGTAAAGTTAGAGAAGTATATAATATCAACGACGAGCTTTTGGTGATGGTGGCGACCGACAGGCTTTCCGCTTTTGATGTGGTAATGCCAAAAGGAATTCCCTACAAAGGTCAGATCCTGAACCAGATCGCGACGAAGTTCATGCAGTTAACACAGGATATTGTTCCCAATTGGTTAATCGCAACTCCGGATCCAAACGTAGCGGTTGGTCATTTATGCGATCCTTTTAAAGTGGAAATGGTTATTCGTGGTTATCTTTCCGGACATGCGGCACGCGAATATGCTTTAGGAAAAAGAATATTATGCGGCGTGGCAATGCCCGAAGGCTTAAAAGAGAATGATAAATTTCCGACGCCGATAATTACACCTTCCACGAAAGCTGATAATGGTGAGCACGACGAAGACATTTCGCGTGAAGATATTTTGGCAAAAGGTATTGTTTCTGAAGAAGATTATATCGTTTTGGAAAATTATACAAGAGCATTATACCAAAGAGGAACTGAAATTGCTGCTTCCCGCGGATTAATTTTAGTAGACACGAAATACGAATTCGGAAAAACTAAAGATGGTAAAATCGTTTTGATTGATGAAATCCATACGCCGGATTCTTCCCGTTATTTCTATGCCGACGGATATCAGGAAAGACAGGATAAAGGCGAAGATCAAAAGCAATTGTCTAAGGAATTCGTCAGACGCTGGTTAATCGAGAATGGTTTTCAAGGGAAAGAAGGTCAGCAGATACCTGAAATGACAGATCAGTACATCGAATCCGTTTCAGAACGTTATATCGAATTGTATGAGAATATTTTAGGAGAGAAATTTGTCAAGGCAGACATTTCAAACATCAATGAGCGTATTGAAAAAAATGTCCTGAGTTTTCTGAACAAATAAGACAATTCAATTTTGAAATTATACTAACCACGCATTGCGTGGTTTTTTTGTTTTTTGTAATTGGAGAATTCCATTAACGGTTGGAAAGTTTCGATTATCGGTATTGATTTGTTAAATGTATGTTATAATGCTTAAATGAGAGTAACGAAATAAATTTTAAAACGTCTATTCAATAAATCATCAGGTTAAAAATTAAATCATCAATCAATCATCAATCAATCATCATGAAAAAATCAATCATCTATTTAGGAATCGCTTTAGTGACTTTTAGCAATGTTGCTTTAGCATTGGATTTTCAACAATCATTTAATGAAGAAAATCAAGCCCCACAAACAAACGAACGCTTAGCTCCGGGCATAAATAAGAATGTTACATCAGGACAAAAAAGTTCTGCAGAGGGAGGAAGAGATTTAGAAAGCGTAAGTCCGGAAATCATCGGTTTTAAACCTTACGAAAAAACTGCTGAAGAGGTTATCGCTGAAAACAACCAGATAACTGAGAGTGTGCTTTCAAATGAAGTTACCGAAGAAATCAGTTTGCAGGACATTCAGACAATCGATGTCATTTCTATCGAAATTGCTCCTGTTTGCAGTGAAAAATCAATGGAGGACAGAATACTGCAGGACAGTCTGATTATTGAAAGCGCTATCGAAGTTCAGCCTTGTACTACAGGAAAATCGAAGAAAGCATAAATTTTCAAACTACTATTTCAAAAATAAAAGAGTAAACTTTAAATCATTAATCAAAATCATCAATCAACCCGGGACGCTGCCGAACTGTTTGGAGCGTAGCGGAAAAAATCAATCATTATGAAAAAAACGATCAGTTTATTAGGTTTAGCTTTATTAGCAGCTACAAATGTTGCTTTAGCTTCGAATGTTGAAACTTCAACTTCAAAAAATGTTGCTATTGTAAAATATGATGTTACACCGCTTTTTGTAGCTATAAGTAAAGGCGATTTAGCTACAGTGAAAAAATTCGTTGAATACGGCGTTGACGTAAACGAAGCTAAAAACGGAATGACACCGTTAATGTACGCAGCACGTTACAACAATCCCGAAATTGCAAAATTCTTAATTGAAAAAGGAGCAAATATCGATGCGAAGAACCATAACGGATACACCGCATTAAAACTTGCGGAAGGTGGTAAAGCGACAAAAGTAGCTGAAGTTATCAGGGCAGCTTCGCAAAAATAAAATTTGAGTTAGGTAGTAGTTATTGTAAAAAAGCCAGGCGTAAAGCCCGGCTTTTTTGTTTAAATTAAGTTAGTAGGTTTTTAGTTTGGCATTTAGCAGATGGAATTGGGCATTTAAAGGGTTTTTTAGTTGTGTAATTATTGGTTTAGTTAGTTGTTTTTAGTTTATGAGGATCAAATCGAAGTAGAACTGCCCCATCCAGCAAGTTGCTGTTGTATCTCCAAGTGCATCCGTTCTTACGATATTAGCTGTAATAGACGTCTGCGACTTATTCCCATAATTAATATTAAAGGTATCCGGATAGGAACTGTTATTATATGGTGAAAACATTAATCCTGTAGGCAAAAAGGGAAGTTGTGGCGAAAAATCGTATCGCACCTGCAATTTTTCAGGTTTAGCCGGTGCAAGTAAAACTGTATTTCCACTTATTGAGGCTGTAGAACTTGCGGTGGTTACTCTCTGTAAAATTGTCCATGTTACTGTTGTACTTACCCCTTTTATTGATGTTGTAAAAGAACCGGTGGTACCGGCAGGGCTCGAGCTGCAGATAGGTATTGTCATGTCCTGTACTACAACCAAATCCGGTATTGAAACGCTGCTGGCCGTAAGTTGCTGCCAGGTTGCATTTCCGCTGGCGTCGGATACCAGTACTTTTCCTGTCGCCTGGTTTCCGTCAACAATTCGTAGGGCTGCCGGTGCTGCTGTTGAAATAGTAATATCATCAATATATGCCGCATCTTCTCCTGTGGAAGCTGAGCTGTCTTTAATATATTCCCAACGTACCGTTCGCGAACCGGCGGCAAGAAGGTACGTCTGTTGCGTCCATCCAACTGTTCCTGACCATTGATTTTGTTGTACACCATCAATAAAGAAACGTAAATAATCATAATTAGATTCACTGCTCACCCTGTAGTAAAAACTTAATGTGGCGCCACCAGCAGGAACGGTAAGTGTATGCGACATGTATGTAGACTGACTGTCCGTAATTGTCCCTGATTTAGCAGCGTAAGTACCCGAGTTTTTCTGAGCGCTTTGTGTTGCCCAGTTTCCATTGCCTCCAGTTGTAAGCGGTGCTACAGCATTGGTTTCAAAATTTTGGCTTAATAAACTTCCTGCGGCACCTATGTTTTCGATATGAAATTTATTGGTTGGTGCACTAGTTCCAACGCCTACATTTCCGGTATTGTTGTTGTAGATGTCATTACCTGTTTTTGTCCAGTGGCTGGTCCCTGAAAAGGGCGTCCATTTTGAACCGTCCCAGTAGTGGAAACCAACTCCGGTAGTGGCATTTGTGTTGTAAACCAGTAAGCTTGTTACCGGCGAAGTTACCGGTGCAGCGGCATTTAAATCAGGTATTGAAATTCTTGGTATTAATAGTCCTTTATCTGTAGCTGTAATGTCAAGCATTGAGCTGGCATTTGGTGTGGCAGTATTAATTCCCACCTGTGCAGATACTGCTAAAGGAAAAAGCAATAATAACAATAACTTTTTCATAATATTTAGTTGTGTTTTAGTTAACAGAACAAAAATTAGAAAAAGAAAATAGTGTTAAAAAAAAATGGGATATAGTAATCGTTTTCAGGGATGAAAAATAAAAAACATCACTTAAATATTTAAATTTGAGTGATTTAGCTTTGCGATAACCATTTCTTTGTATGTTTTTGACACGGGAATTTTTTTATTTCCGACATGAACATAGTTCGCACTGTAACTCTGAATTTTGTTGCTGTTGACAATAAAACCTTTGTGCGTTTTAATGAAATTTTCGGGAAGTTTGGTTATAAATTCCGTTATGGTCGACCGGAAGCGGTACTCCTTTTCTGCTGTGATAATCAGCAGGTAATTTTTCTGGCTTTCAACATAGTCTATAGTTCGAAGCTGTACTTTTTCGAAAACTTCATTATGCTTTACATAAATAAAATCACTTTCTTTTTTTGCAGATGGGTGTTGCTTGTTGAAATTCAATAATGCAATTTCAATGGCAGAGAAAAGTTCAGCCTTTTGAAAAGGTTTTATTAGGTAGCCGTAAGGGTTAGTAGCAATTGCATTTTTTATGGTGTCATCATCAGAATAAGCAGTTAAAAAGACATGCGGGATTTTGTAATTCTCATTAATGTAATTGGCCAGCCAGATCCCGTCTTTTTCTCCTTGTATGGTAATATCCAGCAGGGCAAATTCAACTTTACCGTCATTAAGGATTTCAATGGCTTCGTCAGCATTCATAGCTGTTCCGATTACATTGTAACCCATTTCGTCCAATAAAACCGAAATTGTTTTCTGTGTGATATATTCGTCTTCTACAACCAGTATGTTTAATGGATTCATGGTGTTACGTCTTTAAAAGTAATTATGATGATGGCTCCGTTCTCATTTTTCCATTCAAAATGTCCTTCCAGCTGCTTGGTTAATCCCTGAATCAGATCGAAGCCGATGGAGTGTAATTTTTTAGGATTAAATTCCTCCGGAAGACCTTTTCCGTTATCCTGGATTATGAGTTTAAAATGGCTGTTTTCCTTTGAAAGTGTGATGTCGATTCTTCCGCTTTCCTTGTCTGTAAACGCATGTTTAAAACAATTGGTCACAATTTCATTAATTATCAGACTTAATGGTATGGCAGTATTTATGCTGAGTTCAATATCGTTAGCATTGACATTTGTGGTTATTTGCGTCTGATTGTTTCTATAGGTCGTCTGAATGGCTTGAATTAAGTCGGAGAGGTAATTCTGAAACGGCACCTTATTGAAATTCTCCGATTGATACAATGTTTTATGAATCAACGCAATCGACTGAATACGAGCCTGTCCTTCCTTCAGGATAATTTTCGCGTTTTCGTCATTGATATTCAGGTTTTGAAGCTCTAAAATACCTGAAATAATCTGCAAATTGTTTTTTACCCGATGATGGATTTCTTTAAGCAACATCTCTTTTTCGGCCAAAGATTCTTTAATCATTTCATTTTTTGCTGAAATTTCATCATTCATCAGTTGGATTTCCTTTCTTTTTTTCCTGGAATTATAAAGATAGAAAAGGGTAGTGGCAAGTACGATTCCCAAAGCCAGGGCCACAATGGAAAGCACTTTTTTTTGAGTGTTATTGATGTCCAGCTGCTGTTTGTCGATTAGATTGTCTTTTTCTTCCAGTTGATAGAGGATCTCATTCCCCGCCAGCAATAATCGCTGTCTTTCCGATTTCAGTGAATCTGCCAGCCTGAATGCTTTTTCATAATAATGATAAGCTTCTTCATTTTGATTTAACGCATTCAGTAGTTCCGCTTTGGACTTAAAATAATTTGCTTTTACGTCGGGAGAAATTCCTCTCCTCATTAATTGTTCGATCTGAAGGATGTTTTTTTGCGCTTCGGAATAGTCTTTCACCTGCACATTACATTCGGAAAGCAAAATCAGACTCCGGATAGTTCCGTTATTGTTATCGTTATTTTGGATTCCGATAGACACATCTTTTTCGAGTAACGGAATGGCACTTTTATAATCGTTCTGTTTTATCTTCAAAACAGCGATATTGCCATTAACTACTCCAACCAGTCGATTGTAAGTATCGATGTCATTTTTCTTCAGGCTCGCTTCTCCTTTTTGCAATGAAAGATTATAGTAATGGTAGGCACTGTCAATATTATTGTTCATTGCATAATAAAACCCTAAATCATTATAGGCGGAAGGAACAATCAGAGAATCGCGCTTAGGATTTTTAAGCAAATCTTTTATTTCCGTTTTTAATTGCGGAATGGCTTTGTCATAAAGATACAAACCTGCGTATAAAGTGCTTTTAATATTATAGCTCCAAAGAGGAAAATCGGCGCCTTTTTTTCTAAGAATGGCTATTTCAGAATTTATACGGAAGACATTGGAATATAAATTCAGGTTCAGGTAAGATTTTTGGAGCCCTACCAACAGAATCATATGCTCGGTCTGTGAAAGCTGATAGTCTTTGTCATTTTGAATCTCTTTCAAAACTTCTATAGCTTTTACTTCCTCCTCCTTAATATTATATATCTCGGATAAGGCGAACTTAAAACGGATCAGTGTTTTTTTGCTGGACTTTATTCTCTCATCCGAAGAAAGCTTAGGGAAATTTTGATAGAAAAAATCCCTGTAAGCCCTCTTTTGGTTTAAATTCAGATTTTCGTAAAAAGTAATTCTGTCAATTGGGTTTTTCGAAAGATATTCTGCTTTTATTTCATGGCCGTTTTGAGCGTATCCAATGCATAATTGGAAAATAAATAAAAAGCTGAATATGTTTTTTAACGGGATTGACATGATTTTCTTTATTTGAAATAAGAAAACGTTTCGTTGTTCTCGATCTTAAGGATGCTTTCGTAAATTAATTTGATCACATTCTCCACATCTTCCCGGTGTACCATTTCCACAGTGGTATGCATATAACGCAGCGGAAGAGAAATCAACGCCGAAGCTACTCCACCATTACTGTAGGCAAAAGCATCGGTATCCGTACCGGTCGCTCTTGAAAGCGCATTACGCTGGAATGGGATTTTCTTTTCCTCTGCTGTAGCGATAAGCAATTCCCGCAACTTATTCTGAACGGCGGGAGCGTAGGCAATCACCGGTCCTTTGCCAATTTTAAGATCACCTTCAATTTTCTTGTCGATCATTGGCGTTGTAGTGTCATGGCATACGTCAGTTACAATGGCAACATTTGGCTTTATCGTTTGCGTAATCATTTCCGCACCGCGCAGCCCAATTTCTTCCTGAACGGAATTTACAATATATAATCCAAAAGGTAATTTCTTCTTGTTTTCTTTTAATAAACGCGCCACTTCGGCCACCATAAACCCGCCCATACGATTGTCAATAGCACGGCATACGAACTTATCATTGTTCAAAACCATAAATTCATCCGGGTACGTAATCACACAGCCCACATGAATGCCTAGTTTTTCCACTTCTTCTTTTGTAGCGCAGCCGCAATCGATAAAGATATTGCTCAGACTGGCATTTTCTTCCTTAGCACGGATTCTGGTATGAATCGCAGGCCAACCGAAAACACCCTTTACAATTCCGTTTTTAGTATGGATGTTTACACGTTTGGAAGGCGCAATCTGATGATCAGAACCTCCGTTGCGGATTACATAAATAAGTCCGTCATCTGTAATATAATTGACGTACCATGAAATTTCATCGGCATGTCCTTCAATTACTACTTTATATTTAGCATCGGGATTTATGACTCCAACAGCACTCCCATAAGTATCCGTAATAAATGTATCCACATAGGGTTTTAAATACTCCATCCATATCTTCTGGCCATTTTCTTCATAACCGGTTGGCGAAGCATTGTTTAGATAGTTCTCTAAAAACGTTAGAGACGATTTGGAAAGTATTGATTTTGTGGCCATAAAAATATTTTTGCGCTAAAATAATAATTTGGTATTAGAATTGTTAGTATAATGTATATTTTTGAATTAATAAATAAGTCTATGAAGCGATATCTTTTTTTGAGCATTTCACTATTTTTTTACTCCTTTATATATAGTCAGGTAACCAATGATTCTATCCGGGAACTTGATCAGGATACCACCGTGGTTTTCAGAACCCAGATGGAGGATCTGATTATTGGTAAAAATAAGGCTTATCTGGAGGAAATGGAACGGTTAAAAAAAATCCAGCGCAGGGTTTATAAGGTATATCCTTATGCGAAACTGGCTGCGGAGAACCTGAAGATTTTAAACGCCAATATGGCAAAACTCAAAACCGAGCGTGAGAAAAAGAAATATTTCAAGATTGTGGAGAACTATCTGGAGAACGAATTTGAAGACCGACTGAAAAAATTCTCAAGAAAAGAAGGGCAGATCTTGGTGAAGCTGATCCATCGTCAGACCGGAGAAACCACATTCAAGCTGGTCAAGGATCTGAAAAGCGGTTGGAAAGCCTTCTGGTCTAACAATACCGCCAGGCTTTTTGATATAAATCTGAAGGAAGAATACGATCCAATGAACGAGTTGGATGATTTCCATATTGAAGGAATGCTGCTCAAAGCCTTTAAAGAAGGGAAGCTGCAGCGCCAGGATCCTGCCAGGCCAATAGATTTAGCAGAATTATCCGCAACCTGGAAAGAAAAAATCAATAAATCCAAGCAAGCCCGTGAAGAAAGGTTAGCTAAAGAAAAGGCAGCACAGCTGGAAGAAAATAAAGAAGAGAATAAATAATAGTAAAGCCTGGAGCGAAAGTTCCGGGCTTTTTTGGGGGTCCATGTTCCCGTTTTCCGTTGCAATCTGTCCTTTCAGGCCAGGATTTCCA
>NZ_CAMLMK010000075.1 GCF_946481155.1 uncultured Flavobacterium sp. | reverse complement strand
AGAGCAGCTGATTTGTAATCAGCAGGTCGTGGGTTCGAGTCCCTCCATCGGCTCTCAGAAAAAAACCATTCGTCATCACGGATGGTTTTTTTATTTATGAAACCTATAGATATAAAAAAAGCGATCATTTCTGATGATCGCTTTTGTTTTTGTTACTGAGGTTGCTCTTGCTTTTTTCTTTCCGAAATAAACGTTGCTAATTGTTTCCCGTATTTTGATTTAGCTACTTCCGGCGACATCGCCTTTTGGATAGTATCCAGATATTTGATATTCACATCATAAATTTCCGTAAGGGCAATATAAGGCGCTACTTCATGTTTTCCATTGTTTACAGCGAAATTAACCGCATCCAGATAGCTTCGCGTCGTCAATTTCTCGGCTCTTTTGTTTAAGCTGTCCAATTTCCCGGTAAGATTCTCTTTTTTGGCCAAAAGCGTCATGCTAAGGGTCTTATTCTGCTCGTCGCTGTAACGTTCTTTTATTTTCTTAAACTGGGCATACAAATCGTTGTTTTTCGATCCTGTTACTTTTGCTTTGGCATAGAATTCTTTCAGGGAAGTTTCGATAGTCATATTTCCCGGTTCTGCAAAGAAAGGAAGCATGTTGTCTATTGAAGAGGAAACGCCTCTGTCAAGCATTAAATACAGCATTTCAGGCTCCGTTATAGGTAAGTCGCTTTCGAAATTGGAATTTCCTGCAATGATTATGCTGTCAAGAGTAACTAATGATGTGTCAACAATATGCTGGATGTATAATTTTCCTTGTTTTAAGCCTTCCACTTTTCCGGTCAGATGAAGCCCAGCATTGCTTTCTTTTTTATCGCAGGCAACCAATGCGGATAACGCTAAGGCTGCAATAAGTAATTTTTTCATTCCTGTTTGTTTAATGGTTTGCAAAGTAAAGAAAATTATTGAAACCGGTGTAAAGAAACTTTTTGTCAATAGTTATTTTAGAGCATAAAAAAATCCCCGAAATACATTGTAAATCGGGGATAGTTATAGTTTGTCGGATTAGCCTTTTAACCAAGCTTCTTTAAGCTTCGCTTTACTGCTGTCTGTAGACTGATATCCTTCTACTTCTTCTTTAGGCAGAGCAACTTTTCCCTTTAGGATTTGCTCTTTACCGTCACGTTTGATTTTGATGGTAATTGCATCGCCGTCTTTCCAGTTCATGCTGGACATAATCATATCGTAGATGTTGTCTAAGTTATAGTTGGTGTCGTTGATGGCGACGATAATATCATCATTTTTCAAACCAATGGTTTTCATGAAAATGTTTAATTCACCCGGAAGTATTTTGATTTCTTTAGTAGACGGATCAACAGTGATATACGGTGTTGACTGATCTTTTAAGAACGGATTGCCCGGTTTTGTCACTTTTGCATTGGTTACACCCATTTTTGCGAAATAAACATCATAAGGGATCGGTGTTTCCCCGGATACATATTTTTTAAGGAATTCTCCAACGGCAGGATAAGACAGCTCAGTGATTTTAGCGAACAACTCAGCATCATTAAATGGTCTTTTGCTTCCGTATTCAGCAGATAAAGCCTGCATTAAATCTAAGATTCCTTTCTGACCGTTGCTGCTCTCTCTCATTTGGATGTCCACTGCCATAGCAATTAAAGCACCTTTTAAGTATACGTTATAATACGAATCCTTGTATTGTGCGTCCAAAATGTTCTTACTCATTACCGTAAATGGCATTTTCTCATCAAAACGCTTTGACTGCTGGATTTTATCTGCCATTCTGGTGTAAAACTCGTCTTCAGTAATCAAGCCTTGGTTTACCTGGAATAGGTTTGCGAAATACTCCGTAACTCCTTCATACATCCATAAGTGCTCCGACATTTTCGGCTGGTTGTAATCGAAATAATGGATTTCGTTGGAATGTACCGTTAAAGGTGTCACAATATGGAAAAACTCGTGAGAAACTACGTCTTTCAATTGCTCCAATAACACTTCTTTCGGCATGGCTTCCGGCATTACTACTGTTGTTGACGTAGTATGCTCCAAAGCACCAAATCCTTTAGCATCTTTCTTTTTCATATCCGACAAATACAATAAAACGCTGTATTTTTTTGTGGAATTGATTGGGCCTAAGAATTTCTTCTGGGCACGCATCATCGTTTCCATTGCCGGGGTGATATCTGCAGCTTTAAATGTTCCGTTTGGAGAATATACGCTGATTAGGATATCCATATCATCAACTTTGAAAGTCGAATAATCCGGTTTTGAATACATGATCGGATGGTCTACTAATTCGGCATAACGTGTACTCAGGAACACGTCTTTATCAGCACTCGCATCCGTATCTGTCATTGAAGTGGCTCCCCATAATGTTGCCGGGTGAGCAATAGTAACTTTATATGGCAATTCTGATTTTCCGGCGAAATATCCAACGAAACCGTGGGTGTTCACAACGAAATTTTCTCCTGCAGCAATGTTGGTACCTGCCGGTGAAAATACATCTTTGCCTCCCATACCGCCTGTGGTTTCCGCATCGTAGGTATCATTTACCCAATAGGTAACTTTAGCCAGTTTGGTAGCATTGGCAATGGACCATGAATTCTCGTCCAGTTTCGAAACGGCAAGTTCATTTCCTTTAGCGTCAAAAGCCTTTACATTTTCAATGAATCTACCGTAGTTGTCAGTAGAATAAGTTCCCGGAACCGTTTTTGGGATATGGAAAGTAGTGGTTTCCGTAGTGAAAGTTGGTGGTGTTACAGTAACCATCACTTTATCGTCGCTCACGTTTACTAAATCAATAGCAACCTTTACGTCGTTTACTGAAGCTTTGTTAGATTGTGTCGTTGAACAGCTTACTAACACTGCTGCCAGTGCCAATGTGCAAATCAGTTTTTTCATTATTTCTTTTTTGATGTAAGTTATAAGTAGCAGACTGTCTTTTTTTGTTACACTTTGGGTAAAATAAAAAATCTCCTACTTTCAGGAGATTTTTTATTTTTAGTCCATTTTATTTTTAAAATAATATTTGCTGTCTAAGTCGTCATCCTCAAGTGCATTGAATTTTTGAGGCTTTGGCTTCGGTTTGCTGGCCGTTGCTTTCTTTTTCCATATTTCAAAATTGTCTTTCGACAACTTTTTGCGCATCAGTTCAGTCACATCGTTTTCTGAAATCCCAAATTCTTCTTTTAATACTTCAAAAGGTTTCTTCTCCTCCTGAGCCATAGTAACAACGCGCTCTAAAGTCTCGTTGTCCATTTCTGAAATCTTGCTTTTTTTCATCAGATGAAAAATTAAATCAAATTAACTGTTTTAAGTAATGTTTGCAATCGTTACTCAATATTACTAAAAAAATGGGTTTAGAAATAAGTGAGTTTTATTTTTTCTGAATTTTCAAAAATTACGCCAAAAAGGAATTCACCTTTGCATTTTGTTTTATAAAATAGTGCGAAACG
Source organism: uncultured Flavobacterium sp. (assembly GCF_946481155.1). The sequence goes on along the minus strand of NZ_CAMLMK010000075.1, from coordinate 9,830 downwards.
TAAGATTAATTCTATGTTTTATTGGTTTTGCGGTTTTCGGGATCTGATGTTTCCAGAAGTGCTGTGTTGTTCCTTTCATCAAAAGCAGGCTGCCGTTTTCCAATCGTATGTTTTGTTTCTGCTCTTTAAGCAGATTATGCTTCAGTTGAAAAACCCTTTCTTCGCCAAAACTCAGTGAGGCAATTACCGGGTTTATGCCCAATTCTTTTTCGTTATCGGCGTGCCAGCCGTTGCTGTCTTTCCCGTCGCGGTATAAATTGAGTAAGACGGAGGTGAATTCATGACCGGTAGTTTCTTCCACTTTTGCCTTGATTGCTAAAAGCAGCTCATTCCACGGATGGGGTTGCATGGTGATGTTGGAATACGTATAGTTCTTGCCATTGTTTCCAAATAAGGCAGTCAGCCGTGGCTGTAAATGCTTTTTTCCGAAAATAGTAATTGTGTCCTGCTGCCAGGGAATTTCAGAATGAAGCCTTTGAAATAGTGCATGAGCCTCTGATTCGGAAAAGAAACCAGGAAAGTACTCGATATCGGCATCGGGTAAAGCGACTATGATTTTCTCGGGAGGAAGCAGTGTATTCATACTTCTAATTTACAAAAAACCTTAAAACTGTCCAAGGATTGCCTGGGAATTATAAAATGCCTTACGTATACAAATAAGCCCACCAAATTAAAAACAACTGAAGCGGTAAACGAAGCAATCTGGCCCATTTCGGGAGACCCAGGGAGGCTTCTTCGTTTTGAAACATATAAATGTTTGCAGGAAATACTGCAATCAGCATGACGATAATTCCCCAGGCTGCGTAGCTGGATACTGAAGGAATGCAAAGCGCCGTTCCCAAGATGATTTCCGCGGCACCGCTGATACTATTGATGGCTTTTTTATTTCCTAAGAATGGCGGAATGATCTTATAATACATTTTCGGGGTCCGGAAATGATTTAGACCTGCCAGAATATAAAGTCCGGCCATGACGTACAAATGAAACGGTAATTCCATAACGATCTATTTCTTACGAATTTACCTAAAAAAAAGATAGTTTGAAAGAATCAGCGCTTCTTTTTGAAGCTGATGTTCATGATGACAATCGCAAGAATAATCAGCAGAATACCAATCCATTGGCTGAATACTACACTTTCGTTTAGGATAAAGTAAGCCATCATTACCGAAACCGGCAATTCCAATGAAGAAACGATACTTCCCAAGCCAATTCCGGTGTTAGGAAAACCAGCGTTCATAAGGATTGGCGGAATAATGGTGCCAAAAACAGACAGGACAATCCCCCATTTCAGGAAGATATCGAAGTTAAATGGCGTTACTTGAGTAGCGAGTGAAAATCCGAAAACGATGACCGCACCACCAAGAAGCATATACAAACTGCGCTGTGCGGAAGAAATCCTGATGGCGATCCGGTTTGCAGTGAACATGGTTGTAGTAAAAGAAGCGGCTGCCAGCATGCCCCACATAATGCCTCTCCAGTCCAGTTCAATTTCACTATTTATTAGATTGGTAGCCAAAGCGGTTCCGATTAAGACTATTATGACCGAGGCGATTTTCTGTAAGGAAGGTGGTCTTTTGTCTAAGATCCATTCCAGTAAGACACCCATCCAGACAGTCTGCATCAAGAGCACAATTCCAATGGAAACCGGAATATATTTTACGGCTAAATAGTAGAAAACACTGGTCATTCCCAGTGAAGTTCCTGCAAGCATCAGGTGGAAAATATTTCTCCCGGAAGCCTTTATGATATTCGTGCCGTGTTTTGCTTTCTGAAAGGCATTGATAATTAGAATTCCGATGATTCCCAATATAAATTGCGATGACGTAACTTCTGCAGTCGTGTAATTCTCTTCGTAAGCCAATTTTACAAATGTAGCCAGCATGCCATAGCTTGTTGCGCCTAAACCCACTAAGAAAACTCCCTTCAATACTTTATTCCCAACCATAGTTTCAATTTTAAAAAGCCGGCAAAGATAAGTGAATTGTTTAAAGTTTTCAGTTAAGTACTTAAAAGTTTAAGAAACCCAAACAACGTTATTATAGCATTGAAAGCTGTGGTATACTAAACTGATGTGGTGCTTTTATTGAAGTATGGTGTGCTATAACAGTGCTGTATCCATAAAGTATAGGTAAGGCAAGGATAAGGTATGCATAAAGTAAGTATGCTATCTATGCTATATAATGACTGTAACAGCAAGTAAAGTTAAGTTAAGTTAGACACGGGATTAGGAGCAACAAAAATTATTTTAATCCTTCATATACTAAAATGCACTGAGTTGTGTTAATGGTAGTAGAAGCACTTTTATAGCCACCACTATGCGAAAAATTATCTTTCTTTTCCTGTTGTTCTTTCTATGCTGTATGCCGTCTGAAGGAGCGGGGAAGGCGTATGCCGATTATCATGCGGCTGCCAAAAAATACTGCAAGGCCAATAAGTTCAATGAGCAGTATTATTTTCTTATTGACCTTAGCGTGCATTCGGGGAAGAGCCGGTTTTATGTGTATGATTTTAAGAAAGGGAAAATAACCGACAGGAATTTAGTAACCCATGGTGCCTGTGATCATTTTGAGACCAATCTTACGAAATATGGCAAAGCAAAATTTGACACTACTGTAGACAGTCATTGTTCCATGAAAGGAAAATATAAAATCGGGAAAAGGGATACCAGTTCGTGGGGAATAAAAATAAAGTATTGGCTCAACGGCCTCGAAGAATCAAACAAAAATGCAGTGGAGCGTGTAGTGGTTTTGCATTCCTGGGAAAAAGTGGCCAATAAAGAAATATTTCCGGCTTACAGTCCGCTAAGCTGGGGTTGTCCTGCCGTTTCGGATGCTTTTATGCGAAAACTGGACGGCAAACTTAAAGCGACACGAAAACCGGTGTTGCTCTGGATTATTGAATAAATAAAGAAAATTACATTTATCATAGAGGGATGAGCATGTTGCTTGTCCCTTTTTTTATTCCGGGCAATTAATTTTTTAAAATAAATCTTACAAAATATATAATTAGTTAATAGAAAAAAACTTACATTTATTTTATCGTAATGTTAAGTGTGAATTAATTACAGTTCGCTTAATTGCATGAATATCAACATAAATTCGGAAAATGTTATGTTTGGTTTAAGCTTTTGCTTATGCAGTTGCCAATCCGGCTAAATGTGGAATATTTGCGTGAAAACAACCAAAAAATATAAACTGAAAATGAAAAAAACACTAACCTTATTGCTTTTACTGAGCGTTTATCTCGGTATGGGGCAAACTCCTTTTGTTCCAGGGAATTGGACGGGTTCTTTGTCCGGCTATTGGGATTTTGAGAACAATGGCAATCTTGTTCAGGCGCAAGTGGGTAATAACCTTATCACTCAGGGAACTTTTACACAGATAGCAGGCCCAACGCCATCAAATTTAGCTGTTAGAAAAACAGTGGGTAATTATTTTAAATGTAACCACGGAGTGCCAACGTACGGGCAAACGTATCCCAATAAGTATTCCGTGATGATTGACTTTAAGATTCCTTCGACAGGGCAGTATTACAGCTTTATGCAGACCAATCAGAGTAATGCCAATGACGCCGACTTATTTATAAACCCGGCAGGAAAGATAGGGGTTACGGCGCTGACATATTCCAGTTCAACGGTTTTGCCTAACGAATGGTACCGACTGGTAATAACTGCCGATGTGGGCAATGCGATAAAAATGTACATCGACGGACAGTTGTGGAATCCGGGTCTTCCGAATACCTTAAATGGTCGTTATGCTTTAGATCCTCTATTGTTGCTTTTGGCAGACGATAACGGGGAAGACAATCAAATGGATGTAGCTTCAATCGGAGTGTTTAACCGGGCTTTAACTGCTGCTGAAGTGGCAACGATTGGAGGTTATGGACATTCTCCACAGCCCGTGACCACAGGGATGAACCCGTACTTACAGACAGCTACACCAACATCAGTATATGTTTCCTGGCATTCTACAAATACCGCACAAAATCCGACGGTAAAATTCGGGACAACAAGCACTACTTTGAATCAAACGGTGACAGGAACCTGGGAAAGAATCAATGCTACAGCAAGTTACTATTGGCACACCGTAAAATTGACAGGACTGCAGCCGAATACCGAATATTTTTACCAATGCTATAACGGTACCACTGCTTCTGCTGTGAATGCTTTCCGGACACCGGCTTTGAAAAGTACGCCAGGGCAACATATTAGAATGGTATTATTAGGAGATAACAGAACGGATATCGCCAAAACAACCCAGAATGTACTGCAAATCAAGAATAAGCTAACGGAACTTTACGGCCCAAACCTTCATAATTCGGTGGATTTGATCCTGAATTGCGGGGATATCGTTTCAACAGGATCTGTCGTGAGTCAGTATACCGATGAATATTTTACGCCTTTTGCCCCTTTAACAGCTTCAATTCCATCGATGATCAGTATTGGTAATCATGAAGGCAATTCGTCTAATTTTTATAAATATATGAAGTATGAAGAGTTGACGAACGGTTATCCCGTGGGACATTCCTACAATGAGAAATTCTACAATTATATTTATGGAAATACTCAAATCCTGGCTGTCAATGGTAATTCAGGATATAAACTGAGCGACCAGATCAATTGGATTGATGCAAGATTACAGGAGTCGAATACTAATGCCGACATTGATTTCGTATTTTCATTTTTGCACCATCCGGGACACAGTGAAATTTGGCCTGACGGAAATGAGGTCTTTGTACAGAACAGCATCCTTCCGAAATTAAAGCAATATCCTAAAAACGCCTTGTTGGCCTACGGACATTCTCATAATTATGAAAGAGGGGTAACCGATATTCCAACCGGAACCCACGATATGTACCTGGAATTATCGGGTGGTGCGGGATCTGCATTAGATCGTTGGGGGATGTATGCCAACCAGACAGATTACCCCGAAATTAAAGTGAGTAAAGATATTTACTGCTGGACTTTAGTGGATATTGATGTGGATAACAAATCATTCAATGCAAAAACATACAGCTTTGGTAACAGTAACAGACCGGTCGTAAATGAACTTGTTGATGAATTTCACATGAACTTAAATCAGCCGCAACCGCAAACACCAACGGCTGTTGGATTAGAAAATCTAACGACTTTAGTGGCGTCGCCAATGGTGGGGGTCGATATTCCGCAGACATGTCATTTTCAGGTTACTGCAACTTCGGGTAACTATGCTTCATTATTAATTAATAAAGAGCAGGACGAGTATAATATTTACGATGATACCCGCGCGCCGAATTATACACCAATAAACAGAAATGCCGCATTGGATATTTCCAGATTAAATGCATCCACGTTCGGACTCACAACCGGGCAAACGTATTATTACAGAGTGCGCTACAGAGACGAGAATCTGAAGTGGAGCTCCTGGTCGGCAGAAAAAGCATTTGTTTATAATACTACGCTTCGTATGCAAACTTCAGGAATAGCTAGCCATGCAGAAAACAAGTTGAAAGTATATCCCAATCCGGCTATTTCCAATGCTGAAATTTCCTTTGAACTACCATCAGCATCCGAAAATGTAAAAATCGAATTGGCCGATATGTCCGGAAAAATTGTCGAAACCTTATTTAAAGGAAGAATGGATTATGGAGTGCAGACAATTCCCTGGAACATCAATTCTAAACTAAGTGCAGGGATGTATATTGTTAAACTGACTTCCGGGACAAAAAGTGAAACGTTCCAGGTCGTACTTAATGCCAAAATGTAATACCCATAAATATAATGAAGATACTAATTGCTGCGGCCTTATTGTTTTGTACAACTGAAAGTACTGCTCAGAAAGAGATTTCAAATCAAGAAAACCGGAAGATCTTTTTCGAAGGAACAAAGGTTGTTAACATGGAAGGTTCAATGGTAAATCAAATGAAAGAAGGACTTTGGACAATATATTACAGGAGCGGGAAAAAGGCGTCGGAGGCAATGTACTTAAATGATAGATTACAAGGCGCTTACATTTCCTGGTTTGAAAACGGGAACAAATGCACCGAAGGTACCTATGCCGATAATAAGGAAAACGGAATTTTCAAAAGTTACTATGAAAACGGAATACTGCAGTCGGAGAAAAACTTTGATGATGGCATTTTATATGGTAAAGCTGTTGAATATTATCCAAACGGAAACCCTTTCAGAGAAGAATTTCATAAAGAATATACGAAAGTCGGGCACTGGAAAAAATGGTATGAAACCGGTGAGTTGTTCTTCGAGGTAACTTATGTAAACGATATGCAGCAAGGCGAAGCTATTACGTATTATCCTAACGGCCAAGTAAAGGAGAAAGGAGCTTTTGACCGTGATATGAAAATTGGCGCCTGGAATTTCTATGATGAAAACGGAAAGGTCCTTGCAGAACAATTTTACAAAGGAGGGATGAAAACCGGATTGTGGAAATCATATTATCAAAACGGGAATGTAAAAGAAGTTGCCAATTATATGGATGATGAGAAACAAGGCGAGTATGCTTTTTATTATGAGAACGGAAACCTGACCTCCCAAGGTACTTTTGAGAACGATCTTCCCAATGGTAATTGGGTAGTATATTTCGAGAACGGAAAGAAAAAAGAGAAAGGTATTTATTTTATGGGGCAAAAAATGGGACTGTGGAAATTCTATGATGAGAAGGGAAAAGTGGTTTCAAAAAAAGAATTTGAGAAGCCTGCGACTATTCTTGAATATTAAACCTTCTTGTTTTGAATAAAAAAAACCTGCAAATGAAAGTTTGCAGGTTTTTAATTTATAGCTGTTAATCCGTTTATTTAATCAAATCAAAACTACGTTTTACAAAAGCTGTCAGGTCTTCGCCTTTCAGTAATCCCTGAGATAGTTTAGCCAAGTCTAAAGCTTGTTTTACCAAGCCTTCCTGCGTCGTTTTGTCTTGCTCGTTCAGGATGGAAGTTGCCAAATCGGAATTGGTGTTCACAACCACATTGTACATTTCCGGGAAGTTGCCCATACCGAACATTCCGCCACCGCTGGTCTGACTCATTTCTTTCATACGACGCATGAATTCCGGTTGTGTGATGATGAATGGAGCCGCGCCGCTATCCATAGCTTCAAGCTGAACTGTATAAGTTTTTGCCGGGATAATGCCTTCCAGAGTAGTTTTCAGCGTTTCTTTTTCCTCATCGGATAATTTGGAAATCTGAGTGTCTTCTTTCTTGATTAAATTGTCTACATGGTCTGAATCCACGCGTACAAATGTCAGGTTTTCATTGTCGGATTCCAGTTTTTGGATTAAGTGCGATACAATTGGCGAGTCTAATAAAACTACTTCATAACCTTTTGCTTCGGCAGCTTCTACATAACTGTGTTGTGCATCGTTGTTGGAAGCGTATAAAACTACCAGTTTTCCGTCTTTATCGGTTTGCTTGTCTTTTATGGCTTCTTTTAATTCGTCAAGTGTGTAGAATTTATTGTTTACCGTCGGGTACAAAGTGAATGCGCCTGCTTTTTCATAGAATTTCGGCTCGGAAAGCATTCCGTATTCCAAAACGATTTTGATGTCGTTCCATTTCTTTTCGAAATCTTCGCGATTTTCCGTGAACAGAGATTTTAATTTATCCGCTACTTTTCGCGTGATGTAGTTTGAGATTTTCTTTACTGCACCATCAGCCTGTAAGTAAGAACGGGAAACGTTCAGCGGAATGTCCGGAGAATCGATTACCCCTTTCAGCATCGTAAGGAATTCCGGTACGATACCTTCCACATTATCGGTTACATACACCTGATTTTGATACAGTTGGATTTTGTCTTTCTGAATCTGTATATCGGCCGACATTTTCGGGAAATATAAAATTCCTGTCAGATTGAAAGGATAATCTACATTCAGGTGAATATTGAAAAGCGGCTCTTCAAACTGCATTGGGTACAATTCACGGTAGAAGTTTTGGTAATCGTCCTCCGATAATTCTGTTGGCTGTTTCGTCCAGGCCGGAGAAGGATTGTTGATGATGTTGTCCACTTCAATCTCTTCCATATTTTCCTCTTCACCTACACCATATGCTTTTTGTTCTTTTCGGGTTCCGAATTTAATTGGCACCGGCATGAACTTGTTGTATTTGGTCAGCAAGCTGCGGATTCTTCCATCTTCAAGGAATTCCAGTGAATCTTCTGCAATGTGAAGGATAATTTCGGTACCGCGCTCTGTTTTGTCTGAAGGTTCTAACGTAAATTCAGGGCTTCCGTCGCAAGTCCAATGCGCTGCCGGTTCGTCTCTATAAGATTTTGTTATGATTTCCACTTTTTCGGCTACCATAAATGCCGAGTAGAATCCTAATCCAAAATGTCCGATAATGCCCGAATCTTTCGCAGAATCCTTGTATTTTTCCAAAAATTCTTCAGCGCCTGAAAAGGCTACCTGATTGATGTATTTTTCCACTTCTTCTGCTGTCATTCCCAAACCCTGGTCAATGATGTGCAGTTTTTTGCCGTCCTTGTCGATTTTTACTTCGATAACAGGATTGCCGTATTCTACTTTAGTTTCGCCGATGCTTGTAAGGTGCTTTAATTTTAAAGTCGCGTCTGTAGCATTGGAAACCAATTCACGAAGGAAAATTTCGTGGTCGCTGTACAAAAATTTCTTGATTAACGGAAAGATGTTCTCTACCGAAACATTTATTTTTCCTGTTGTCATATGATTGGATTTTAATTTAAAGTTATGTTTCCTTTTAGTCAAATTAAATACCAAAACACATTGTTGTGACAAATTGACATAATGTTAAAAAAAGAATAAATCTATCTTGTCGGGGCAATTATTCGTAAATTTAGTACGTTTTTAATTACTAAAACAGATGTCTAATGTAACACTAGCGATATGAAAAAAATTTTGATTTTAAGTTTGCTGACGGTTCTGCTGTATTCGTGCAAACCAACTATTGATGCCAGAGCGCAGAACGGTTTGAAAGGAAGCTGGACAATCACCAATGTAAGTTTTAAGGGCTCTGACTATTTTGCCGCAAAATCTTTCCAGATTGCCGACTCCAAGTGTTTTATAGGAAGTGTCTGGGAATTGGTTCCCAACAACAATAAAGGAACAATGAGACTAACCAAATGTACTGATTTCAGTAGTGATATTGTCTGGTCGCTTGAGGCCGACAAAGATTTTACACTGAAATTTATTGGTGAAGATGCCAAAGCAAGAAAAGTGACACAGGGGTACATCCTGAAAATCGCCAATCAGTCAACGAATTCATTTCAGTTGGTTGATAAGATGGATTTGAATGGTGTCATCACGGATATTGTCTATCAATTTGAAAGAAATTAATAACTAATAATTTGAACTATGAAAAAGATAAGTATATATATATTGGCCGTAATAACTGCTTTTGGTTCTGTCATTACCGGATGTAAGTCGGTTAAGAATGCAAGTAATACGCAAAAAGGTGCCGTGATCGGTGCAGCCGGTGGTGCTGTAATCGGTGGTGTCTTAGGAAATAATTTAGGAAAAGGCGGTAAAGGCGCGCTTGGTGCCGTTATCGGAGGTGTAGTTGGTGGTGTTGCCGGTGGTCTGATCGGAAGACAGATGGACAAACAGGCCCGTGAAATCAAAGAAGCTTTGCCAGGCGTTGAGGTAGAAAGAGTAGGGGAAGGAATTCATTTGGTACTGGGTGAGAACTCCGTAAATTTTGATTTCAATAAAGCTACGCTTACTTCCACTGCAAAAGCAAACCTTGATAAATTGGTTCCTGTGTTCAAAGATTATCCTGATACCAACATTCAGATTTTCGGATATACCGACAGTAAAGGATCAGAAGATTATAACTTAAATCTATCTGAGCAACGTGCTGCAGCAGTAAAA
>NZ_CAMLMK010000074.1 GCF_946481155.1 uncultured Flavobacterium sp. | reverse complement strand
AGGAATTTTAATAGGATAACTAACATTGGCATCTCCTTTTTGAGAAGGCTCAGGTGGTGCAATAAGCGTTATACCCGAGCTTGGATCAGCGGCTTTAATATCGCTAATGGTAGTGGGTGTAAAAGCACTCGTTTGCGGACTTTCCGGCGCCTGGATAATTCCGTTCACGTAATCCGTAAAATGTGTCGTGAATGAGGTAATCTGATGCTTCTCTTCATCTACTGAAGCCACCGGCAATGACATCCATTTTTTGGCTTTCGTATCGAAAAAGTAAGTTTTGATATCTTTTGCTGTATAACCCATTGGCAGTGATGCCGGATCATACTCAAGAGTAATTTTTACAGGTTTATTAAAAAGGGTTCCGTCCGGCAAAAATCGGTAAGCCCCAGCATCCTTTGTAGTATTCTTAAGTCCTGCTCCCATAGGCGCAATATCAATCGTACGCAACTGGGTAATGGAAAGTTCTTTATCCGCAACAATGGCACTGTCGGTAACTTCTAATAACGCTCCTGCTATTGCTAAGCTAGCTTTTTGGAAGGGCTTAACAGATGCAGCTGTAAAAGGACGCATTGACTCCAATGCATACATGGTATCCGCTTCCGGCAATTCGGTATTTAAAAAGAAAAGCTCCTGACCCAATAATCCGCTTGCATCACTTGCCTTTACCGCAATAAAATTTCTTTTTTTGATGGCTTCCGTTAGGTTTACAACACCTTCAAACTCGCCGTTCTTAATTTCAAAAGACTGCCCTTCCGCTTCTATATGCAACTTCCTGTTTTGTGCGCCTCGGACAAATCCTTTAATGTAAACTTTACCGTCTTTAACTGTGTTTTGGTTGTTTTGAATTACCAACAAGGAATTCAATTTGTCGGCAGTCCCTTTTCTTACCTCAACACTTAAATTTTTAATTTTATATTGATAGTTGGCGCCTTTAGGAACCGTAAATAAGATCTTATTTTCTCCGCTAGTTAACCAGGCAGCGTCGATTTCTTCTTCCTGTACGCTCCAGCTCTTATTTCTTTTTACAAGATAACCACCTGTGGAAAGTCGGTCGTTAATACTTCGCGCCACACCATTGACGTTATTCACCCCATACACTTCATACTTCAAAAACACCTTATCATTTCCTGATGGTACTTCGGCAATATTAATCTTGAATAAGTTATCGGACGGATAGTCAATAGGCAACTCCGGAGTTGCACCGATAATCCCCTCTTTGATATCTGCCGGGAAGCTGAATACTCCCGCCGTAGGTCTTACCGAAATGGCTTTCGCAGCATTTTGAGTTACAGTGTTCCCGTAATTGGTAAGTCCGTTAGTAAAGCCGTTCTGAAAAAGGTCTTCCGTGTTTTGTGTCGGAACAATTTTATTCGCTTGTGCAGCCACCTGGCCGATCTTCTCCTTCTTGATCTTATCAAAGTTCTTGTAAAGGAAGCTTATTTCCTGTGCGGGAACTACGATACTCATGTGGAGCATTGAAAAAAGCATTGCATAATGAACTATTCTAACCAGATTTCTGTTTAGACCAAAATAATTGCTAGTAGGTGTATTCATTTTATGATAAGGATATTGGAGTAGTATTATTCTATTATCAGTTTTGTTGTTTCCGTGGTATTCCCTTTGGTAATTAAAACCATATAAGTACCACTGATATTCAATGATTCCGTATATACGGCGTTCTTAATTTTATTTAAACCGGAAGTTTTAAGTACGCGACCGTTTAAGTCAGTAATTTTTATAGCAATATCTGTCGGCTGATTATAATTGAACGCAATAGAAAATTTTTCTCCTCTTTTAGTTGGATTTGGATATAAGACCCAGCCTTCATTTTTGATTTTGTCTTCAACAGTAAAAGGGATTTCTTTCTCACATCCTTCATCATTCTTAACTATCAAAGAATAATTCCCTGCTTGTGTTGCTTTAAATTCTTTTTCTTCAGAAACTACACTTCCGTTGAAAATCCACGAATAGGTTACTGCTTTTTTAGAATTAATCACAGGTTGAATTGCTACACTTGGCATCCCGTTAAGGTACCATTGCGAAGCAAGCTGACATTGAATTGCTTCGAAAGAAGTTATCAGTACATTTTTTTCAAACTTTTCCTTTTTAGCATCAGTCAGCTGCAGGGTGTAATTCCCCTCTGAAATATCGTCTATATCTAAAGTCTTTGAAGAAGTTGCAAGAGATCTTAAATATTTGCCATTCTGATAAATAGCAATGGAATAAGGAGCCATTCCTCCTCTTATCTGAAGTTTTACACCTCCCTTTGCAGGAACTTCACAGGAGGTTATGATTTCAAAGTCAAAAAACACATTAGGAGCCTTAACAAAAGTGAACTTTTTGCTTCCTGATCCTTTCCATATTACGTCCTTAAACGAAACGCTTTCCTTATTTGATTTAAATTCTTTGATGTAGTCAGCATTGAAATAATCAAAATCACTTCCTTCCGAATCATTCATAACCATCCAGTAGGGCATTGATTTTTCTAAAAGGGTATCTCCCGCTTTGTCTAAAAGAGCCATTTCGTCTTTATTCAGGTAGATCGAAGTGCTCAGGCTATCACCCGAAAGTATGCTTTCCGCTTTCCAGATTCTGTCCATCTTAAAGATAACATCCGATTGTTTCTTATCCTGCTTTAAAATTGTGTTTTTATCATTGTCTCCCCAAATCAGTGATGTTCCGTCTTTAATGAAACTTATATTTTTGGCATTCAAGGTCCACAGACTATCGCCAACACTAATATAAAGCCCGTCTTTTTCAGAATTTCCGGCTTGTTTTTGAGAAAATAAACTCAAATCATTTCTTCCGATACCCGTAACTCTTTTATTGAATTCCTTATTTGATTTAAATTTCCAGATTGTATCGCTTTTCGAAGTAATATAATCTTTGTCTCCCAATAATGATACTCCATATTTAAGGGATAAATAAGTTTCTATCTTTTGTTTTTCCAGCGAATTAAGAAAGCGCGGATAGTAAATAAATTCTAAAATACTGGATTGCTTTTCAGACTTCTCACTAATTCTATTAAGATTTTCGGTAGTGAAATGCAAAGTGTTTTTACCTTTTTTCTCAATACTGGTAACATAACTTACAATAATTCCTTTTTCCGGATTTCCTTTACTGTACTCTGTCTTACCTGTGCTGCTTATTTTTTTAGTGGTAAAATCAATGCTCCCGTTTTTATTTCTAAAACTGAAAAGCGGCTGCTCGGTCGTATTAGATTTATAAACAACAAAAACCGTAAATCGTTTTTTAAGCGCGATTTGATTGATTCTATCGACAATTGAATCCGAAAAATGAATTGCACTGTTAAAATTCAGATCATTTTTCAGTTTTGCTGATGCAGTACTTTTATTACCATCAACACGATTATTTGCCTGATTTTTCAACCAGATCTCACAACCTTTAATTCCTGCCGGGGACTGGCCATAGGACATTAATGAACACAGAAACCCCATTAGAAGAAAAATTCTAATTGGATTAATAAGGGATACTCGCATATACGGTTAAATTAAATTTGGGACTCAAAGATATTCTTTTTTTATAAAACAACTAAAGCTTTATCTTACAAACTGTTATTATAAAAAATCCTGCTAATCTAATGTCCCTTTTTCAAACCCACAATCACCAAATTTGGTGATTTCCATCTCACTAAATTTAGTGATAGCGAAAACGTTTTTTGTTCAGCGGGGAAAATACCTGCAACACCAACGATATTCGGACATTTATCCTTAAATTTAGGATACGCAAAATATCCGCATGAAAGTACTCAAGAAAATAGCTGTCGTTCTACTCTCTCTGGCACTTTTAATACTGCTTTTGAACCTGGGTCTGGATTACTGGATTTCCCGGCAAGTACCCATAATAATCAACGAAAAAAAAGATTCTCCTTACACCATAACGTATTCCGATTTGGATGTTTCCCTTCTCCATCGTACTATTTTTGCGCAGAATGTCATCCTACGTTCAAAAACGACGGCGGTTAATTCAAAAAAGAAAAACGGCATTTATGCTGAAATCAAAAGGGTCGAGATTAAAGGATTCAGATTCTGGAGCCTCATTTCCAGCGACAACATCGAAGCCAGAAGTCTTTTTCTCACCAACCCCAAGATAATCGTTTACCAAAAGAACGAAAAAGCGATTAATCATCCGGAAAGCATCCGTTTGAAAGTCGTCGCCCCTTTTCGGAAAATTGTCCTGGTGAGCAATGTTTATTTAGACGATGGCGATCTTAAAATTATGCACATTAGCAATAACAAGCCCATTTTATCCGTAAACAACATCTCCCTAAAACTGGAAGACATCAAAATCACTGATGCTATTCTGAAAAAGAAAATTCCATTTTCGTATCGAACGTATGCTTTTAATTGTGACAGCATTTATTATCGTCCGAACAAATTTTATCATCTGCAGACAAATCAGGTTCAAACCACCTATAAAGGACTGGTAGTGAAAAAAATTTCAATAATTCCGCAATACAGCCGCAAGACATTCGTCAAAATCATCCCTAAAGAAAAGGACATGTACACGGTAAAAGCGAATGAACTCCAAATCCGGAATATGGAATGGGGTTTTGACAAAACAGACAGGTTCTTCTTTCATACCAACTCCATTCTCATAGGCGATGCAACGGCAAACATTTACCGGGGAAAAATGCCACCGGATGATCCCGACAAAAAATTCCTTTACAATAGATTGCTGCGCGACATTCCTTTCGATCTGACGGTTGACACACTCAAGGTACGAAACTCTTTTTTGGAATATGAGGAAGAAAAATCGTTTGAAAAAGGCGCGGGCAGCATAGCCATCAGCAATTTAAACCTAACGGCAAGACGTCTTACCAGTGCTTTTGGCATGAAAAAAGTACCGGATGTAGTTATTAATGCCACGGGTAAATTCATGAAGGTTTCGCCTATGAAAGTCCTCTGGTCATTCAATGTCCTTGACAAAACAGATGGCTTCCGATTTAAAGCCAGCATCGGGAAATTATCCGCCGAAACCATGACGCCTTTTATAAAACCTTATATGAATATTACTGCGGAAGGAATGATTGATCAGGTACATTTTAATCTTTCAGGTAATGATAAATTGGCCAAAGGGAATTTCGGTATCGAATATGACGATTTGAAATTTACGGTGTATCAGAAAAAAGATTCACGGAAGAAAAACAAATTCCTGACGTTTGTCAGCCGCATTTTTGTCAAAAAAGAGACCAAGGAGAAAATAAAAGATACTCAGGTCGAAGTGGAACGTATTCCCGAAAAATCTTTTTACAACCTATTGTGGCGAACGATTCAGGAAGCACTGAAAAAAATACTGCTGTAACTATCTGAGCTATGTACTCTTACTTTTTGTCGTTTTCTTTTTCTTTGACGGCTTCTTTGTTATTGGGATCTGTTGCCGCAGGTGCCAATGGGACAGGTTTACTTCCTTCGTACTCCGTTTCCTTAACATCCTGGCCGGTTTTACTGAACGCTTTTATCTTCGGATTCTCGTGCGTACCGGTAAGCACCATTGGTATTCCTATCAGTCCGAATGGCGGCAATCCCAAACGCATTTTCAGGTTTAGCTGTCCGTCAAAATTGGTTTCCCCGTGAAATTTAAGATGAAAGATACTTACTTTTAGTTTCGTTTCTTTTACGGTAATCACATTGTTTTTTATCGAGGTTTTGATATCAAAATCATTCAGATCCGGATCATTCACACCGGCTGAATTTGTTTTTTTGCTAACCGCACCGAACACTTTAAACCCACGCAATTTCACTTTCTTCACCGAAACAACGCCTTCTCCTTCCAAAGAAGGCATGATTGGACGCATCCTGTCGTTAAGTACTCCGTTCAATTTATAATCAATCGACACGATTCCTTCCGCTTTTTCCGCTGCCGTAACTAAATCCCTGAAAAGCTGAATTTCGTTATAAGCCTTCTTAACATCAAACTCCCTGGTGACAAAATGCATGTTGAAAACCGCCTTTTCCTTATTGATATCATCATAGACGCCTTCGATCATCATCTTACTGCCGATGATTCCGAATTTCGTATTTCCCAGTTTCATTCTTCCTTGTTCGACAGCGACTTTTCCATCCAAATCATCCAGATTCAGGCCACGGAAACTTACTTTTTTAGCTTTTGAAGACAGCGAAAGTGCGACATTTGTTGGCAGCAGCACCACCCCTTTTGGAACAGTCACTTCCTTAACCACTGCCGAATCTGTATTGACAATGGGCTTAACAGAAGACTCTGCCATAAATTCATCCACATTAATGTAATTGGAGTTTGTGGAAAAATTTCCTCGCAGCACGCCTTTCTCTGCCAAAACAAAATTGATAGCGTTGAGCAGGTAGCCGTTCAACCGGAAATCGGATTGCCCGTAATCGGCCAGGAACGTATCAAACCACATTTTTTCCCGATGAAACCTAAATTTTCCTTCATTGATTAAAAATGGTTTCGGGAAGTATTTTGTATTGGCCACAATTTCGCGGATGTCCAATGTTCCACTGTTATCCAATTTATCATATTGTCCCGAAGTCGCATAACTTTGTCTTCCTTTGAAATGGACATCGGCTTTAACATGGCCTTTCAGGTTAATGCCTTCCTGAGCAAATACTTTATAAATTCTTGCCACATCCAAATCGCCTTTCGCCTTAATATCGTAATTGATATCATCAAAATTATTCAGAATCGCATGGAAATAAACCGGATTTCCTTCAAACATAAACGAAGCCGGTGCTATCGAAACATATAAATCTTCATAGGTACCTTTGGTATTGTGTATTTTCCCCTGAAACTGAATATTTTCGAGTGGATTCGGATAATACTTGGTCTTCAATTTTCCTTTTTCCAGATTGATAAACCCTTCCGCTTTTGGGAAAAGACGTTTTGAAGGATTGTAAATCCCCTGCGCGTTCAGATTGGACGTGAGCATCCCCTCGAAATCCATATTGACCAAACCTATGGAACGGTCCAGTTTCGCTAAATCTATTTTTGATTTTATGCTGGTCGAAATGGACATATTCTTCAAACCGATGGAATGCACTTTGGCGCTGACGAAATCGTCTTCGACATTAAAAAACAGCGTATCCAGATCGACTACCATGTTTTCCCGGCGCAGCGATGGCATTTCCGCTTTTAGCCTCATTCTTAAATTAGACATCGGATACGGACTTTTATTATAAGAAACAAAACCATCCCGTACATTCATACGGACTGCAAGATTTGGCCTTTTGTCTTCCGACACGATATATTTTCCTTTGAAAGTCAGCATCAGATCGGTCGTTCCTTTCACTTTGGTTTTCTCCAGCCACTCGACATATTGAGGCGGAAGCGCCGTAAAGAAATCGTTGAGCTTACTATTTACCGAAGTGGCCAAAAAATCAATTTCATAACCGTTTTTGAGAAAACTTAACCGTCCGATACATTCTACTGGTAGTTTATTGATTACCAGATCATTTTGCTGCAGGATGAATTCTAAGGAATTGGTATTTATTTTAGTAATCAGATCGGCATCAACTCTTTTATTTTTCAGATATTGCTCACCTTTGAAGGTTAAATCGAACGAATCTATTTTCGCTTCCGTGGCCAGATCGAAAATGGCGGCATTCAAATTTCCTTTTCCCGTATAGTTAAAGCCCTTGGCCTCCATGGTTATTTTTGCGGCTTTGTCTATATAAACCACGTGACTGTCTTCAATGTCAATTTTCTCAAGACGCAAGGAAGTGGTACTTGAATCTTTTTTTATTTCTTTATCCGCCACATATACATTATAGTTGGCGTCCCCATTTTCGTCTACAAGGATTTTTATGTCTGCATTGGTCACGAAAATATTATCGATTTTGATTTCTCCGTTAAAAAGCAATCGCTTCACGTTAATCCCAAACGCGACTTCATCTGAGGCAATTAATTCTTCGGCGGGATATGGTTTGGATCCTTTTAAGGAAAAATCACTAAGGGTAACGGTAAGCGAAGGAAAGTGATTGAAGAAAGACAGTTTGGCATCTGTAAAATTAAGCTCCCCGTCCAGTTTTTTATTGGCGAAGATTTTGACCTCTTTGGCAATCTCCCCGGGGAAAAGTATAGGCGCAAAAAACATAACCAACAAAACGGCTGTTACTGAAATCACGAAGATTTCCATCACCCTGATACTTACGCTTTTAAAATCACCTTTCATAGTACAAAAAAATTAAGGTGTTATTATTTTAACAAATTTTGCCGTACAATTACTTTAAGTAAATTTAGAAATTTATTAGCAGAGCGCATAAAAAAACGGGCACTAATGTCCCGTTTTTAACCAATATTTATGATTTCATTATTTTGATTCAATCCAGTCGTTTATCTTTTTTTCCAGTAAAGCCAATGGCATCACTCCCGATTCCAGTACTTTCTGATGGAACATTTTTATATC
Organism: uncultured Flavobacterium sp.; assembly: GCF_946481155.1. Next base: position 4,870 of record NZ_CAMLMK010000074.1, on the reverse strand, counting down.
GAATTTTTGTTTCATCTGCGCTTCTGCTTTTTTACGCAAGGCAATAATCTTCATCTGTCCTATCTTATATGACAATGCCTGACCCGGTATCGCCATATAACGCTCTACTTCCGAAATTATGCTTGCTTCGCTTTCTGCCTCGTTTTCCAATGAAAATTTGATCGCCTGCTCGCGCGTCCAGCCTTTGGAATGCAAACCGGTATCGACAACAAGACGGATGGCACGGTGCATTTCATTCCCCAACATTCCGAAATATTGATATGGGTCGGAATACAATCCTAATTCCTTTCCTAAGCTTTCGGTATAAAGTGCCCAGCCTTCACCATAAGCGCCAAACCAATTGAATTTCCTGAAGTCCGGCAATTCCTTATTCTCCTGCTGCAGGGAAATCTGGAAATGATGCCCCGGAATGGCTTCGTGAAGGAACAAATCTTCATCACCATAATAATTATAGTTGGCTACATCCGGTATCGGAACATAAAAAATTCCCGGACGCGTGCCATCGGCCGTTCCCTGGATGTATTCAGCACTGGCGGTTTTTTCACGGAAAGCTTCTGTTCTTCTGATTTCAAAAGGCGTTTTAGGCTGTAACGAAAACAGTTTGTCTACATTGGGTTTTATTCTTTTATGAATGGCCTCAAAATTGGCAATCACTTCTTCCGGCTTTTTGAACGGTTTCAGCTCCGGTTTGTTTCTTACGTAATTAAAGAACTCAACAATTGTACCTTTAAAACCAACCTGTCCTTTTACTTTTTCCATTTCGGCTTTTAAACGGGCAACTTCCTTCAATCCCAATTCATGAATCTCATCCGGTTTCATAGTGGTCGTTGTCCATTGCTTCACGTATACTGCATACAAATCCTTTCCGGCAGCCAAACTTCCAATACCGCTTGTTGCTCTTGAAGCAGGCAGGTATTTGGTTTTTAAAAACTCCGCCATCTGCTTGTACTTTGGCATCAGTTTTTCATTGATTACTTTGATATAGTCGTTTTTAAGTGACGTTTTTACTTCTTCGGAAAAATCCTTAGGCATTGTTTTTATGGTGGAATAAAACAAATTATCTTCTGCATTAGCCGTTATCTGTTCTTCAAACTGCGGAATTAATTTCTCTGTCAATGCTTTTGGCAGGACCATTCTTTTCTGGATTCCTTTCTCCATATAGATCATCGCAGAATCAATCCAAATCGAATAGGAATCCATTCGTTTCAGAAAGTTGCGGTAATCTTTTTCGGTTTTAAAAGGCTGTGCGCTGGTACCGCTGGCAAATTGCGACATGGTTAAATGCGTTCCCCAGAACTGATGTACCGGCATGAGGTTCGCTTCCTGTTTCAGCAAATCTTTCCCGATAGCCGCTTCCCATTTGATAATTTCATAGCTGATTTTTTCTTCGGACGAAAGGCTTACCGTATCCACTTCAGAAAGCTGCTTTTCATACTTATCAAAGAATTTTCCCTGCTTCTTTCGGTAGGCATCGGTCATTTCAAAAACAAACTGATCATTGTACTCGTTCTGGCCGTTAAGCGTTGCATCTAATGGAGCCAACTCATTTTTCTCTCTGAAATAATTATCGGTTATCGATTTAAAATCCACCATTTTTGCTTCTTTTTTACAATTTACGAAAAGCAACGAAAGCACTAATGCAGACGAAAGAAAAAGCGTTTTTCTCATATTTTTTGATTTGACGATTGAAGTAAAGCTACTAATTTTATCCGTGATATACTCTCGATGCGATGATTTTTCCTTCGCGAACTTCAAGGACTTCTGCCACCAGCATGTCATCTTCCCCTTCTACCTGACGAATGTATTCCATAAAAACCCTATCGGTATTTGCCGTTAACGAAGTTACTTTGTAATGTAAGGTCGGCAACCGGTCAAAAGCATCTTTCCACCAAGCATGCATCGCGTCTTTTCCTACCACCAAGCCATTGGTTTCAGGCTGGTGCATTTTTAATTTTGGACTAAAATGCTTTGCTTCATCATCGTAAAGCGACAATAATTTATCGAGCTGTTTGGTGTTAAAGGCTTCAAACCAGCGGAAGGCAATAGAGTGTAATTTTTCAGGACTCATAGTACTACATATAAATAAGGAACAAATATTGGAAATAAAATCCAAATCTATATTACGGTTCTACCATATAAATTCGGTTTTTTCGAGCTTATTTTCCCATGCTATTTTCGTGTGGGTTTATTTGCCGGAGTAAATGCTTATTTCCTATCTTTGAAATTATGAAGATAGACAGTCAAATAGCGAAAATATCCAGTTTTCACCATCTCGAATTGCTGGCCAACCAAATTGTGGAAGGCTTTATTTCGGGGATGCATAAGAGTCCGTTCCATGGTTTCTCTGCCGAATTTGCCGAACATAAGGTTTACAATACAGGAGAAAGCACGAAACACATCGACTGGAAATTATTCGCCAAAACCGACCGTTTGTATACCAAGCGTTTTGAGGAAGAAACGAATTTGCGCTGTCATCTTATTATTGACAATTCGTCCTCAATGCATTATCCGAAACTGAAAGACAATCAATTGTTTTATGAGAATAAGATTGGTTTTTCGGTATTGGCTTCTGCCGTTTTGATGAATTTACTGAAGAAACAGCGGGATGCCGTTGGTTTGAGCATTTATTCTGATACTTATGAATATTATGCGCCTGAAAAAGGAAGCGACCGACATCATAGGATGCTGCTGAACCAGCTGGAGAGTATTTTACAGTCGAAGAAAGAGTCTAAAAGAACCGATACAATCACTTATTTGCATCATATTGCCGAAAAAATGCATCGTCGTTCGATGATCATCCTGTTTACGGATATGTTTCAGGGCGAAGAAGACGAACGTTTGTTCAAGGCGTTGCAGCATCTGAAACACAATAAGCACAAGGTGGTATTGTTCCACGTGATTGATAAAAAGACGGAATTCAGGTTCGATTTTGACAATGCGCCGCGAAAATTCATTGATTTAGAAACCGGCGAACAGGTAAACCTCTTTGCCGACAACATCAAACACGACTATGAAAAGCTGGTGGAAGACTATTTTGAGAAAGTCGCCAATACCTGTTCACAGTACAAAATAAAGTACGTTCCCGTTTCCGTAGACGAAAAATTTGAAAAAATATTAACTACATATTTAGTTGAAAAACAACGATTTGGATAAACTTTCGGAAAATATTTTCAAAATTTCACGAAAAACATTTGGAGGATTTGAAAATGGTTGTATATTTGCATCCGCAATAAAGCACTGGTTTGGTAGTTCAGTTGGTTAGAATACATGCCTGTCACGCATGGGGTCGCGGGTTCGAGTCCCGTCCAGACCGCCAGTAAAAGAGGAAGCCTTTCGACACAAAGAAAGGCTTTTTTGCCCTCTTAAAATATTTAAGATTAGTTGTGTTGTTTAGGTACGAAAGTACCAGGTTTAGTAGTTAGACCAATGAAAAGCTTTCCATTTTTATGGAGGGCTTTTTTGATTTATACAATTTCACTTTCTTCAAAATTGACAATCAGCGACTTATAATTTATATTGTTTTTTCTTTGTTAAAACGTTGGAAAAAGTCAAAATTCGCCGTACTTTCGCACCGCAATAAAGCACTGGTTTGGTAGTTCAGTTGGTTAGAATACATGCCTGTCACGCATGGGGTCGCGGGTTCGAGTCCCGTCCAGACCGCCAGTAACAAAAAAGCCCCGAATGATTCGGGGCTTTTTTTATTTTACATCAGAACCAACTCGTCCTGTATTCCCATACTTTCATTAAAAACATTCCGAAATAAATTATACAAACAACAAACTTCATGAAAGTGGAAGCCAAAAAACCTATGAAAGAACCCGTCGCTGCTTTCATTGCGCGTTTGTGATCCTGGCTGTCGTAAATCAGCTCACCAATCAAAGCTCCCAGAAAAGGCCCGATAATCACCCCCAGCGGAATCGGGGCAATCAATCCGACAATTAGTCCAATATTGGTGCCCCAGACACCATAAGAACTTCCCCCGAAGCGCTTTGTTCCGTGAGCAGGAATCACATAATCCAAAACCCCCACAAGTACGGCAACTGCAAGAGTAATTCCCAAGACCCAATAATTATCAGGCACAGCTTGCGTAAGATAAAGCAACAGCAAACCGACCCAACTTATGGGCGGGCCGGGCAAAACCGGAAGAAAACTACCCAGGATTCCGACAATCATGCAAATAAAACCGGCAATCAATAAAAAGTATTCCATATTTTTTTCACTATTTTTGGAACTTAAAATTACACCTTTACAATGTCGAAAAATCTTTTTGCCTTATTTTTCTTTTCATTAGCGGTAGCTTCCTGTCAGTTTTTCGACAAGAAAACGCCGTCGGAAGATGAATTGCTGCAAAAAGAACTTGAGAAAATCGACTGGAAAAAAGTAGATGCTTTTCCTTCCGTTGATGCCTGCGAAGTAATTACCGATGAAGCCCAGCGCAAGCAATGCTTCTTCGAATACCTGACACAGACGATTCAAGAGAAACTAAGTGTCGATACATTGGCCGCCCTTTATCCCGAAATCGATACGATAGAAGTAAAAGTGACCGTGTTTCCGGATTCGAGTTTAAAATTCGAGCCGCAATTCCCGAAAGACAATGTAACGTACGACAAAATAAAAATCGACAGCATTCTCCATGCAAAATTGATCGATTTGCCAAAAGTAAACCCAGCCATTAAACGTGGAATTCCGGTAAAGACACAATTTGTTTTGCCTGTAATTCTGAAAACGGAATAATCAATTCAAGTTGCCAGTTTAGCTATGTTATAAATTAGCTAGTTAAATTATGATGTTTGCAAAAAATCTAATCTAAAATGATTTTATTTTCAATACTAAATCTGAGTTCGATTAATCATTCTGCTTTAAATCAAAG
>NZ_CAMLMK010000073.1 GCF_946481155.1 uncultured Flavobacterium sp. | reverse complement strand
CCTTTTTCCTGATAAACTAGTTCCGTTTGCTTTCCGTCTTTTGAAATTCGGTATAACAGCCCCGGATTGGCTACGCTTAACACGAAAATATTTTCTTTGGTTTGCGCAATGCTCCGAAATTCCAATTTGAGCGTATCTTTTACAATATTTCCAGTAAAATGCTTTCCTCCGCTTAAATCCAGATAACCATAATTACCATTATTGGCAGCATACCACACCTTATTACTGTCAATGGTAATGGCCCGGATACTCAGCTTCTCCTGCAAAAGTGTGTCGATTTCAACGGAAGTGAAACTTGGTCTGAGAATGTTTACTTCTGTGTTTGTTTGATCTGCTTTTGGCTTTTCCACAACGGATTTGACGTTGCAGGAAAGGCATACAACAGAAAGCAATGCAATCAGGCTTTTTTTCATTTAGAAAAATTTAGAAAAGCGAATTTACAAAACATTTCTCACTTATACCTTCTTATCTTTCCCATCAAGCATGTGCATCCAAATCATTCGGGAAAGCCTGAAATTAAAAGTGCTCAGGACTATGGAAAGGATTCCGATCAGAACCACGATCTTCAGATAGCTCTCGATAAACTGGTTGGCTATCAGGAAGAAAACTATCATTTCGCCCACGGCTACAACATAACTCACGAACATCGATCCGAAGAAATAACCGGGTTCTTTTTCGAATTTATGGTTACAGTGCGAGCAATGTGTATTCATTATTGGCAAACGCAGAAGAAAGATATTTCCTTTATCGGCGAAGACTTTTCCTTCTTCACATTTCGGGCATTTTTCGGTAAGTATGCTTTTTAAAACTGACATAAGCTTAATTTTTATACAAAGTTCAGGATTATACTGATACCAAACAGTAACAAATTACACAATAATTTGTACTTTTAAGACATATTTCCTTTCTATCGCTATGAAAAATTATACCATTTTAGATATTCAGCATTTCGAATCCAAGGATAAAAGAAGAGAATTTTATACTAATACTATAACAAATCATTTACTTACAAACCATCGAAACATTCATATTCCGCATAAACACAACTTTTACTTAACTGTACTTTTCACGCATGGGAAAGGAACTCATGAAATCGATTTCGTTAAATATGAGATCAAAGCCGGCAGTTTGTTCTTCTTAAATCCCGGACAGATGCATCATTGGGAGTTGTCAGACGATATTCAGGGATTCATATTTTTTCATACGCAGTCGTTTTATGATTTGCATTTTACACTTAACCGCCTGAACAATTTCCCCTTTTTCAACAGTATTCAGAATCCTCCGGTTTTATATCTGGAAGATTATGGTTACTTGGAGATGTTATTCGGTCAAATTTATGCTGAAAATCAGCTGGAATACCTTCTCAAAAAGCAGAAAATCATTTCAATGGTAGATTTGATTTACATTGAAAGCACACGTCATTATCTTCAGAACAACGACTCAGAAATAATAGAGCAGCACTCCTACTCGCAAAAATTCCGCGACTTTGAGCGATTGATAGAAGAACACTTCAAAACCGAAAAATCGCCCTCAAAGTATGCCGACTGGCTAAATATTTCTCCCAAACATCTTAACAGGATTACGCAAAATATGGTAGGTAAAACCACGACCGAAATCATCCTCGAAAGAGTTTTTCTGGAGGCGAAACGCGAAATTATTTCTCAAAAACGAAGTTTCAGTCAGATTGCAGATGACTTAGACTATGAAGATTACGCCTATTTCTCCAGGCTTTTCAGGAAAAAATGCGGAGAAACACCTTCTTCGTTTATTAATAAATACAGATGATCTTTTGAAACGATTAATTAGTTATCTTTGCAAGCTGATTTTTAGACAATGAGATTACACAGAAACTTAGTATTTACAACCATTGACTCGCTAATGGCGATTTTCAATGAAGGAGAATATGCCGATAAGGTTGTTGCGCGCGCGCTTAAAAAAGACAAACGTTGGGGAAGCCACGACCGAAAATTCGTCGCAGAAACCATTTATGAAATCGTTCGCTGGAAACGATTATACGCCGAAATTGCCGAAGTTAAAGAGCCTTACGACAGAGATAACATCTGGAGAATGTTCGCAGTTTGGGCCGTTTTGCGTGGTTATACCCTACCCGACTGGAAATATTTCGAAACCACTCCGGTTCGAAAAATCAAAGGCCGTTTTGACGAGCTTTCCAAAGACAGACGCTTCCGTGAATCTATTCCGGATTGGATGGATGAATTGGGCGTAAAAGAATTGGGCGAAGAAGTCTGGACCAAGGAAGTTGCAGCTCAAAATGAGCAGGCAAAGGTAATTCTTCGTGTGAATACTTTGAAAACTACTCGTGAAAAATTACGCGCCATCCTAATGGATTTGGACATCGATACTGAAATGCCAAAAGAATATCCGGATGCTTTGATTTTGAAAGAAAGATCAAATGTATTTCTAACTGATGCTTTTAAGGAAGGTTTGTTTGAAGTTCAGGATGCTTCTTCACAACTTGTGGCGCGTTTTCTAGATGTAAAACCGGGAATGAGAGTTGTCGATACGTGCGCCGGTGCCGGCGGAAAAACATTGCACATTGCAGCATTGATGGAAAACAAAGGACAATTGATTGCCATGGATTTGTATGAAAGTAAACTGAAGCAACTAAAAATAAGAGCCAAAAGAGACGGTGCTTTCAACATTGAGCCACGCGTGATCGAGAACACAAAAGTGATCAAAAAGCTTTATGAAAAAGCAGACAGAGTCTTGATTGATGCTCCGTGCAGCGGTTTGGGCGTTTTAAAACGTAATCCGGACAGCAAATGGAAATTACAGCCGGAATTCATCGATAATATTAAAAAAGTACAGGCAGAAGTTTTGGAAAATTATTCCAGAATCGTGAAGCCGGGCGGTAAACTTGTTTATGCTACCTGTTCTGTGCTACCGTCTGAGAATCAGGAGCAAATTAAGAAATTCTTAAGTTCTGAAAGTGGAAAAAACTTTACCTTTGTAAAAGATGTTAAGGTCTTGGCTTCTGAGTCGGGATTTGATGGTTTTTACATGGCGCTTTTAGACAGAAAACAATAAATTCTTCCCAATGAAAAAAATCTACACCTATATTTTACTATTGAGCATTGCTTTTGGTTTTGCTCAAGCCGGTGCTCCTGCCAGTCCTTATTATAATGGATTCAACTGGACTTTGACAGGGAACGCTTTAAAAAATGCACTTTCAACAAAAATCACAACGACCCATACAAACCTTATTTCTTATAGCGACGTTTGGGAAGCTACAAAAGTGACCGATTTAAATCCTGCAAATTCTGCTAATGTTTTATTACTTTATGGTTTCAGCAGTAATGTATGTCCGGCCTCTCCGTCAGATGATAATGATCACAGACAAAGAGACAAAGACAGTAACGGAGGCGGGACTTCTTGCGAATGGAACAGAGAACACGTTTATGCTAAGTCATTAGGCACACCAGCTTTAGATGACAGCGGCAGTAGTGATGCAGGAGAAGATGCACACCATCTGCGCGCAAGTGATGTTGACAGAAATAATGACCGTGCAAGCGAAAAATTTGTTGACGGTTCAGGAAACTCGCATGATGTTACGGCATCTACGTGGTATCCGGGTGATGAATGGAAAGGAGATGTAGCAAGAATGATGATGTATATGTATTTACGTTATCCTACACAATGTTTACCTATAAACGTTGGAGTTGGAACACCCGTTGGTACAGACACAAACATGATCACCTTATTTTTGGAATGGAATGCCGAAGATCCGGTTTCCCAATATGAAGACAACAGAAACACTTATCATGGGAATACAGGCAACGCTTATGCTCAAGGCAACAGGAATCCGTTTATTGACAACCCTTATTTAGCTACTGTAATTTGGGGCGGACCAATGGCCGAAAACAGATGGCCCGGAGTTTTCTTATCTACCGAATCATTCGATACTTTAGCAAACATTTCTGTTTATCCAAACCCGGCAAGAGACAACAAAATTAACATCATCTCAGAAGTAGAATTAGATGAAATCCAGTTAATCAACATCAACGGGCAAATTATCCAATACATCAAAAACCCAAATCGCGTTCAGGAAGTATATACTTTAGAAAACTTACCGCAAGGGTTTTATTTCGTGAAATTGTCTTCGGATAATCAAACAACAACCAAGAAAATATTAGTGAACTAATCCTTCACTTTCAGGCATAAAAAAATCCACCAATCGGTGGATTTTTTATTTTATAATTGTTTCTTAATCGTTCATGGAGATTAGGAATTCTTCATTATTTCTGGTTTTCTTGAATCGGTCGTTGATGAAATCCATTGCTTCTACCGGGTTCATGTCGGCAAGATACTTACGCATGATCCACATTCTCTGAATGGTATTTTCTTCCAATAATAAATCGTCGCGACGCGTACTTGAAGACGTAAGATCGATAGCAGGGAAAATACGTCTGTTGGCAATTTTTCTGTCCAACTGCAATTCCATGTTACCTGTTCCTTTGAATTCCTCGAAGATAACCTCGTCCATTTTAGAACCGGTTTCGGTCAATGCCGTAGCGATGATACTTAACGAACCTCCGTTTTCAACATTTCGGGCTGCTCCGAAGAAACGTTTTGGCTTTTGCAGCGCATTAGCATCTACTCCACCACTCAATACCTTTCCGGATGCTGGTTGTACAGTATTATAAGCTCTTGCCAAACGAGTGATTGAATCTAAAAGGATTACTACGTCATGTCCGCATTCCACCAAACGTTTTGCTTTTTCTAAAACAATATTTGCAATTTTAACGTGTTCTTGTGGCTCTCTGTCAAAAGTGGAAGCAATAACCTCACCTCGAACACTGCGCTGCATATCCGTTACCTCTTCCGGACGTTCATCGATTAGAAGAACGATCAGATATACTTCAGGATGATTGGCTGCAATGGCGTTTGCAATGTCTTTTAACAACATCGTTTTACCTGTTTTCGGCTGTGCCACGATCATACCACGTTGTCCTTTACCTATTGGCGAAAACAAATCGATAACTCTGGTTGAAATCGTGCTTTGCTTTTCAGCTAAGCGGAATTTTTCTGTCGGGAAAACCGGCGTTAAATGCTCAAACGATATTCTGTCACGAACCACCTGAGGGTCATGCCCGTTGATTTTCAATACTTTTACCAAAGGGAAATACTTCTCTCCTTCTTTCGGAGGGCGCACCACACCTTTTACCGTATCACCTGTTTTCAGTCCGAACAAACGAATCTGTGAGGTCGATAAGTAAATATCATCCGGCGATGCCAAATAGTTATAATCTGAAGATCGCAAAAATCCGTAACCATCAGGCATCATTTCCAAAACGCCTTCACTTTCAATAATCCCATCGAACTCATAATCGGATTCTTTGGAACTTTGCTTTTTATGTTTTTGGTTTGGATTCTGATGCTGATTAGCATTCTGATTAGGATTACCCTGGTTAGGATTATTTTGATTTTGCGGACGGATTGCCGGAATCTCTGTTGGAGAGACCTCTGTCGGAGCAACCTCGGTCACTGGAATTACTGTTGCAGGTGCAGGAACTTCCTCTGCTACCGGATCCGGGTGTAATTGCGGACGGCCCTGGGAAAGGTTTGGATTGGGTTCTTTGACAAAGCGTGGCTTTTTCTGAAACTCTTTCTTTTTGTTAACAAATCCCTCGCGTCTGTTTTCGGAAGTTTCAACTGGTTTTTCGGTAATTTCTTCCGCAGCAACAGGATTTATTTCTTTTTTCTCGGCTTTTGGAGAAAACGGTGCTTTTTTAACCGGAGCAGAAACTTTAGCCTCTCCTCTTTCCGGAGTTATCCTGGTTCTTTTTATTTTTTCTTCCGGCTGTTGCATTTCGGGAAGCACTGGTTTAACCACTTCCGGGTTGGCTGCCTGATAGTCTAAAATCTGATAAACTAATTCGTCTTTTTTAAGATTTCGATATTTATTGATTTTAGCGACTTTTGCAATTTCCTGAAGCTCAGACAGCTTCATTTCTTTTAATACAGAAATATCAAACATGTATTGTATCTGAATTTAAATTAGAGTGAATAGTAGTATAGAATTTGGGTAAGAATCTATTTGAATTGAAACAATCGTAGAATGAAGTACTTACGACTTTACATTGCAATAATACGAATTAAATTTAAGAAACAATAGTATTTTTCTAAAAAAGAATGCTACTTTTGTGCCATAATAAAGCAAAAATGTTACAACGAATTCAAACGGTATATCTTTTCCTTGCCTTTGTTTTTTCAGGGGTCCTACCTTTCTTTTTTCCGTTATGGAAAGATGCTAAGGCTAAAGATTTCTATTTTATGATGAATCCGCTGTATGCAGCAGTTTTTGGTTTATGCACAACGCTTGCGGTTGTAAGCATCTTTAGTTATAAGAAAAGACAAAATCAGTTTGTGATGAACCGACTGAATATAATATTGAACTTTATATTACTAGGATTATTTGTGTATCGTTTGCTAAGCGTATCCGGAGAAACCCAGGTTTCTGAGAAGGGTATTGGGATGTTCCTTCCTATTGTTTCTATCGTTTTGTTGGTCTTAGCCAATAAAGCCATCAAGAAGGATGAAGATCTTGTAAAATCTGTAGACCGATTACGATAAACCTTTCATCTTAGTTTATTAGTGCGCGGAAAATCCGAATCTTAACTGGTTCGGATTTTTTTATTTCCGCATATCACTAAATTTAGTGATATAAAATCACTAGTTTTAATGAAATACAATTTAGATTTAAACACTAAATTTGAATAACTCAATTTTACCACATGACTGAAAAAATACGCATCTACCTTGCCGATGACCATCAGGTCCTTGTTGACGGACTTGTGGCTGTTTTGAAAACCAACAAATCGTTTGAAGTGGTTGGCTATTCCCTATCCGGCGAAAATCTGGTAGATGAAATTGCTGATAAGAATATTGACATCCTGATTATGGACATCAATATGCCCGGCAAAGATGGTATCGAGGTGCTTAAAGAATTCTCCGAAAAGGGATTCTCCTGCAATGTAATTGTCTTTTCCAGCTTTGACGACTTAAAACTAATCAAAGAAGTACTGCAATTAGGTGCCAAAGGCTATCTGACCAAACAGTCTGCCGGCGAAAATATCATCGAAGCCATCAACGCGGTTTACAACGGCGAGGAATACTATTCAAAATCCGTTAGGGAAAAAATCTTCCTTTCCTTCACCGGTAAAGAAAAAGAAAACGGAACCGTAAAAGAACAGGCTTCTTTAGAATCCATCACCGATCGGGAACTGGAAATCCTAAAATTGATCTCCCTTGAATATAGTGGTAAAGAGATCAGCGAAGCACTTTACATCAGTCCAAATACCGTAGAAACCCACCGTAAAAATTTAATTAAAAAATTAAACGTCAAAAACACCATCGGCCTGGTGAAATTTGCCCTGAAACATAATGTAATCAATCAGTAAAATCAATAACCTAAAACAAAAACTATGGCTCTAGTAAGAAACTACGGATTTCAATCTACCTCTGAGGATGAATTCGATTTTAATTTCGAAATTCCTGTTAACTGTAATTACACGACACAGTATGATGCTACAAAAAAGCTTTACACCGTGACGGTTCAGTTAAATTCCGGACAGTCAACACCATCATCTACTTACAGTATGCAGTACTGTACCTTTAATTCCGACAATGGATTATTGGAAGTGCGCTATGACTCGGTTCAAAATGGCGTTACGACAACAAAACCAAAAATCACTATTGCCTGCTAATTTTTTAATATTTGAAAAAACGTTACTTAATAATTCTATTTGTTTCTTTCACGGCCTTTTCACAGCAAAAAGCCGTGAAAGATTCTCTTGAATATTACAAGGAAAATAATCAGTTCCAAAAAGCCCTGAATTATTCTGATAAAAAAGCGACATTTTTTTTACATCGGAAACAGTATTCTAATTATATTAAACACATTACCAATAAAGCAACAGTACTGACAAATGACATTAAAGATCCTAAACGCTCTTTAAATCTCATTTACCAATCGCTTTCACAATTAAAGAACATTTCTGATTATGAAAAAGTAAAACTTTATCCGGAATTAGCAAGAACTTATATTCAGTTGCAACAATTTGACCAAGGAATCGATATTGCCAAAAAAGGATTAAAAACAGCAACCATAGCAAAAAACGATACTATCATTTTTCAATTAAATTATACTATTCTTGCTGCCTATCTCTCAATCCAAGATACCCAAAATTCATTTAAATATCTTGAGCCTACCTTAAGAGAAGCAAAAAAACTAAAAGATAATTTCAAAATAGCAAACACCTACAACTATCATTTTGCTTTCTATTCCTTTATTAAAGAAAGAGATATTGCAAAAAAATACTTGGATTCCAGTATGATTTATGCTGAAAAATCAAAAAATAAAGTCTCAATAAATCAGGCAAAGAGCAACTTAGGGGTTCATTATTTAACTGAGGATATTAATTATAATAAAGCAAGAGATTTGTATTTGAAATTAATAGCCGAGAATAAAAACGACTCTTTAAACAGCCACTATGCCAATTATTTTTTAAATATTTCTGTCGCCTATGAAAAATTAGGAGATTATAAATCGGCCAATAAGTATTTAAATAAATATGCTGACTATGCCAGCTACGCCATTGAAAAAAAATTTAACAGCGAAACAGAAGGTATCCGTACAAAGTATGAAATAGAAAAAGCAGAAAGCGAATTCAAAGAGCAAGAGCTTCTATTAAAACAAAAGCAATTCAGAAGTGAAAAAATGCTGTATCTGCTCTTAGCACTATTAGCTTTTGCAGGTATTTTATTCTATTTCTTCTATCAAAATCTAAAATTAAAACAGAAGAATAAATTAAAAGACGTTCATCATAATGTTCAGCAAAATCTTGTAAATGCCACGATTGACGGTCAGGAAGAAGAACGCAAAAGGCTTTCAGGGGTTTTGCATGATAATATCAGTGCCTTGCTTTCCTCGGCCAGTTTGCATTTGATGGCTTTTGAAGCCAATCATCCGGAGATTAATGATGAACTGAAAAAAACCAAAACCATTATCAAAGAAGCCCACGATAAAGTGCGTGACCTTTCACACGACCTGATTCCGCCGGTACTTGAAAAATTAGGCCTGATTGCCGCCTTTGAAGATTTGTGTGAGAAGAATTCCAATTCGCTTATCAATTTCAATTTCAGCAACTTTATCGAAGAAGACATTCGTTTTCAGAATGAATTTGAAATGAAATTATATTTTATCGTAGTTGAATTGTTTAATAATATTATGAAACACAGTAATGCCACGGAAGCATTTTTGACAATCGATAAAACAGACCATCAGCTTTCCATTAATATCGAAGACAACGGCAAGGGATTCACCACTGTTGACGGAAAACATAACGAAGGTTTAGGATTGTCACAGATAAAAACCCGAATCAAAAGTATGAACGGTTCCATGATCATCAATTCCAAGGAAAAATCGGGTACGCTTATCTACATTAAAGTACAGATTCCGAAATAGAAATCAAACCCTATTCCCCATTTCCACTACATTCAGGTTCTGGATTTTATCGCCGTCAATCTCAAACTGAAGCATTGTCCGCACCTGATGAAAACCATATTTTCCTGCCGCGCCCGGATTCATGTGCAGCAAATTCAATTCCTTATCAAACTGCACTTTAAGGATATGCGAATGCCCACAAATAAAAAGCTTGGGCGGATTTCGTTTCATTTCCTCCCGAATGTCCTGGTTGTATTTTCCCGGATAACCTCCAATATGCGTAATCCAGACATCAACGTCTTCACACATAAACCTGTTGTTTAAAGGAAATTCCAATCGCGCCTGTCCGTCATCAATATTGCCATAAACTGCGCGAAGGGGTTTTAGCTTTTTAATAGAATCGGTCACCGACAAATCACCAATATCCCCGGCATGCCAAACTTCATCAGCTAAGCGGACATATTTCAGGATTGTATCATCAATATGACTGTGGGTATCGGAAAGCAAGAGGATTTTTTTCATTTATCTGGAGTAACTGAGTTTCTGAGTTGCAAAGTTACTAGAATGACTATTCAAAAATCCATTAAAAGCAAAAAGAGTTCTTTGCTGAATATTTAGAAAACTTTATGACTAAGTAACATAGCAACTAAGTAACTTTTCCCTTAATCTTTGTAACTTTGCTACTCTGAACTTTGAGCCTTTATACACCTTGAGATACTTCATAGAATTCGCATACAACGGAAAAAACTACCATGGATGGCAATTCCAGCCGCAATCCGTATCTGTACAGGAGACTTTAAACAAAGCATTGTCTCTTTTGCTGAAAACCGATATTAATTTAGTAGGCGCCGGACGTACCGATACTGGTGTACACGCTAAACAGATGTATGCGCATTTTGACCATGAAGAAAGTCTCGATTCGGCTTATTGGACCCAGAAACTAAACTCGTTTTTACCGAAAGACATTGTAGTTTACCAGCTGATTCCGCTTCATGATGACGCTCACGCACGATTTGACGCTACCCGCCGCACTTACGAATACCATATTCACACCTATAAAGATGCCTTTGAAAATGAAGGAAGCTGGTATCATTTTCATCCCCTGGACGTTGAGAAAATGAATGAAGCGGCTAAAATTCTTTTTGACTATACTGATTTTGAATGCTTTTCAAAAGTGCATACCGATGTAAAGACTTTCAATTGCGAAATCAAAGAAGCTTTTTGGCAACAATCGGGAACGAAAATGGTCTTTACGATTTCTGCTGACCGTTTTCTAAGAAATATGGTTCGCGCAATCGTAGGCACACTCATTGGTGTCGGTTCCGGAAAGATTTCAATGGACGATTTTCGCAAAATCATCGAAAGCAAAGACAGAGGCAATGCAGGATTTTCAGTTCCGGCGCATGGTTTGTATTTAACGAAAGTAATTTATCCTTATCTTCACAAGCAATAATGAAAATCATCCAATCAATATCATTCAGAAAAGTAATGCGTTATGCAAAGCCTTATAAAACGAGGTTTTACATGGTGGTCTTCTTTTCCGTTACGCTTTCCATATTTGCCGCGCTTCGCCCCTATTTATTGCAGCATACCGTTGATGATTTTTTAAAACCGCATAACGAAGCGGGCTTTTTATATTACATCCTTTTAATGGGGATTGTGCTTATTCTGGAGGTTCTTTCCCAGTTTTTTTTCACCTATTGGGCAAGCTGGCTCGGACAGGATATTGTAAAAGACATCCGGGAAAAACTTTTCCGCCACATTACCACTTTCCGAATGAAATATTTTGATCATGAACCTGTCGGAAGGCTTGTAACCAGATCTGTTACGGATATGGAATCCATTTCGAGTATCTTCAGCCAGGGATTGTTCATGATTGTCAGTGATCTGATGAAAATGGTAGCGGTACTCCTATTCATGTTTTACATCAATTGGAAACTGAGCTGTATTGTAATCCTCGGAATGCCCATTTTATTATATGCTACCCGTATTTTCCAGCAAAAAATGAAAATCGCCTTTGAGGAAGTGCGAAACCAGGTGGCAAACCTTAATACTTTTGTTCAGGAGCGTGTGACCGGTATGAAAATCGTTCAGTTGTTCAATCGCGAAGACATCGAACTGGAAAAATTCAAGCAGATTAACGAGCTGCATAATAAAGCGTGGCTAAAAAACATTTTATACAACTCCATCTTCTTTCCCATTGCCGATATTCTGTCCTCAGTAACCTTGGGATGTGTGGTATGGTTTGGCGCACTAAGTATTATTAACCATGATCCAATCACTACGCAGGGCCAGTTATTCGCCTACATTATGTATATTGGCATGCTGTTCAACCCTTTACGTCAGATTGCGGATAAATTCAATGTGATGCAAATGGGGATTATCGCTGCCGAACGTGTTTTTGAAATCCTGGATAGAGATGACCTGGTACAGGAAACCGGAAAGCGGACTGCCGGCCATTTCAAAGGCGATATTGCGCTTGAAAATGTTCGCTTCAGTTATATTCCTGAGGAAGAAGTTCTAAAAGGAATTAATCTAAAAGTTAACGCCGGGGAAACTATTGCAATTGTTGGAGCAACAGGAGCCGGAAAATCGACAATCATCAATCTGCTCAACCGTTTTTATGAAATCGACAGCGGAAAAATCTTAATTGACGATACCAATATCAATGAATTTGATTTAGATAGTCTGCGCAGGCAGATCGCTATTGTTCTGCAGGATGTTTTTCTTTTTGCGGACAGCGTTTTCAATAATATTACACTACATAATCCTGATATCTCCAGAGAAGATGTAATTTCCGCAGCCAAAAAAATTGGAGCACATGATTTTATCACGAGTCTTCCAGAGGGATATGATTACAATGTCAAAGAGCGTGGCGTAATGCTTTCGTCAGGACAGAGACAATTAATTGCGTTTTTACGTGCTTATGTCAGCAACCCAAGTATTTTAATTTTAGATGAAGCGACTTCTTCCATTGATACCTATTCGGAAGAATTGATTCAAAAAGCTACTGAAACCATTACAAAAGGCCGAACTTCTATTGTGATCGCACACCGTTTGGCAACCGTAATCAATGCAGATAAAATCATTGTAATGGACAAAGGCCAGATTGTTGAGGAAGGCAGACATTTTGAATTAATCGGCAGAGCAGAAGGTTATTACAAAAATCTATACGAATCGCAGTTTTTATCCAATGAGATTATATGAGAATCATTGACCTTTCCAAAACCATACAGTACAACGCTGAAGATCCCTTCTTCATGAAGGTAAAAATAAAGCACAAATCACATCAGAAAGCCAAATGGTTAATTCGGATTTTTGGACTTCCGTTTCGGCTTTTTCCTAAAAATTTTATCGGCTGGGCAGATGATTCCATCAAAAAAATGGGTGTTCATTCCACCACACATCTGGATGCTCCTTACCATTATGCCCCCCTTTGTGAAGGTAAAAAAGCAAAAACCATTGATGAAGTACCTTTAGAATGGCTTTTTGCCCCGGGAATTGTATTCGATATGTCCCATAAAGCCGATTTTGACCCAATTACCGCAGCTGATTTACAGAATTTCCTTCATCAAAATAACCTGACCGTCGCACCGGGCATGATTGTATTGATTAAAACGGGACGGGATAAATTCATCAACACCAAAAACTATTACAAAATGGGGACTGGTATGAGTGCTGAGGCTACACTTTGGTTGATTCAGCAGGGAATAAAAATCATGGGAATCGACCAATGGGGATGGGATTTGCCTTTACCTTATCTGATCGAACAGGCTAAAAAAACGAACAATCCGGAGTTATTCTGGGAAGCCCATCTGGTTGGAAGGGATCATGAATATTGCCATATGGAACAATTAGTCAATTTAGAGGCATTGCCTTATACCGGATTTCAGGTTGCTGCCTTTCCGTT
>NZ_CAMLMK010000072.1 GCF_946481155.1 uncultured Flavobacterium sp. | reverse complement strand
TTTAAATTTTTCGGAAAACAAGTTTAAATATTCTTCTTTGCTTCCTCCAAAAGGTGGTCCGTCTTCTGTTAGGGGAAAATCAAAAAGCAGTCCGGCTATTTTTCCTTTTTCGGAAAGCAGCGAATGCATTTTTTGTACGTATTGCGGTCTTAATTCAGGGGACAATGCGCAAAAGAAGGTCTGCTCCACAATTAAATCAAATTCATTTTTCAACTCGAAAAAATCGCCTTGCAGTAATTGGTTTTCCGGAAAATCAGGTAGTCTTTTTTGAATATTCCGCAAAGGGCTTTCGGCAAGATCTATGATGAATACGTTTTGGAATCCTTTTGATAACAAGTAATCTAATTCATGACCATTTCCTGCGCCGGGAAGCAATATTTTAAGATTCTTATCCTCAATCTGATCAAAATATTCTTTTAGAGGTGTGGTGATTTCACCTGCGTCCCAGCCGGTTTCTTCATTTTGATAGCGGTTTTCCCAATAGTCTTTATTCAGCATCTTTCCCATCTTCTTCGGGTTCTATGGTATAATCGTCAATGTCTCTCCGGTCTTTTTTTGTTGGTCTTCCGGTTCCGCGGGCACGATAATGCTCTTTGGAAAGGCGTAATAATTCCAGATGCTCGAAGGCTTCGGCCGGCGTTTCGTCTTTGCGGTAAATATCGACTAATTTAGCACCTACGCGGTTTGGCGGCACATCTAAAACCGTCAGGACATAATTTATCTGGTCTTTTCGCAAGGTAATTTTATCGGACGGAAAGACATCCCGGGAAGGCTTTGCTTCCTGGCCGTTTACGGTGATATGTCCTTTTTTGCAGGCTTCTGTGGCAATGCTTCGGGTTTTATAATAGCGAACGCACCACAAATATTTATCGATTCTCATGGGAATACGTTAAAATCATTGTTAATAACGATACAAAAATAAATGAAAATTGTATCTTGCGGCCATTAAAATTTATTAAATAATGAAGAGATTTTTAAAGATATCCGCCTTTTTATCCCTATGTCTGGTATTGGCAGGTTGCCCGAAAGATGATGCGCCAGGACCGGTAGAAGCCAGACCTCATGCAGAGGTGTATCCGGAAGATTTGGCGGAGATTGAAGAATTTCTGCATACCTTTTATATCGATGTTACCAAAAATGGCGACGGCGATGTTACCAATGTGGAGTTTTTCAAACTGGACGCTACCCATACAGTTTCTATCTGGGATCAGACAGATTACCCCGTTCTGAGCAAAATTGTGAAATTATATGGTATTGATTTTAAAGTGTATTACATCAAACTGGATGATAAAACGGATACTGATGCAGACGGCGAGAAACCGTGTGGTATTGATAACGTGTTTGTGACAGACAGAGGCTGGTGGCTGGGCGACAAGCTTGTGGAAGGAAGCGCATCAGAATACGAGTTTGGTCACACTCAGTTTGAGTATTCACCAAATGAATTCAGTGTTGATTTGGCGAATCTGGGTGCTAAAGGATGGGAATACATCATCCCGGAATTCAGAACAGGACAGAACGTACTGAATGGAGACGGAACAGTTTCGCACACCAATTATGGTTCAGGAGTAATGTTCCTTCCTTCAGGATTAGGATATTATAATACAGGCGCCGGAACTATTCCCACTTACTCGCCTTTGATCTTTACGTTCAATCTTCATTCCCTTATCCGAACCGATAACGACAGCGATGGAATCGAATCAAGGTATGAGTACGCTTTTAATGAAGACGGTACTTTAGTGGATACTGATGATGACAATGTGCCGGATCCATTTGATCATGACGATGACAACGACGGATATCAGACCATTGCTGAAATCTCATATGTGCATCCTTCAGATCCGAACGCGGTAACAAGATATTATCCATATAATGGAGCGGCAGTAGATAATCCTGCAACGTTATATGTGGATGAAACCAAAGGTATCCCAAGTTGCGGAGCCACACCTGATTTCACCACACCTACGAGATTAAGAAAACATTTAGATGAAAGTTGTCATTAAAATGAAGCTATAATAAAAAACCCGCTCAACGAGCGGGTTTTTTTATGCGGTTGAGAAATTATTTTCTCTTAATTACTTTTTCTGCAGCTTCCACAATCGCCTGATTGTTCAGCTTGTATTTTTCCATCAATTGTTCCGGTGTTCCTGATTCTCCAAAGCTGTCATTAACTGCGACGAACTCCTGAGGTGTTGGTGTGTTTAAGGCTAACGTTCTTGCAACACTTTCACCTAAACCACCTAAGAAGTTATGTTCTTCAGCAGTAACTACACAGCCTGTTTTGGCAACCGATTTTAAAATCGCCTCCTCATCCAAAGGCTTAATGGTGTGGATATTGATTACTTCAGCGGAAATACCTTTTTCTTCAAGTTTTTCAGCAGCAATTAACGCTTCCCAAACCAAGTGGCCTGTTGCGATAATAGTCACATCAGTTCCTTCGTTTAATAAAATTGCTTTTCCGATAACAAAAGGTTCGTCGGCGGGAGTGAAGTTAGGTACTACAGGGCGTCCAAAACGAAGGTAAGCAGGTCCATGATGGTCTGCCAAAGCTAATGTTGCCGCTTTTGTCTGATTGTAATCGCAAGTATTGATTACAGTCATTCCCGGTAACATCTTCATTAAACCGATATCTTCAAGGATTTGGTGGGTTGCGCCATCTTCTCCTAAAGTTAATCCTGCGTGTGAAGCACAAATTTTTACGTTTTTATCCGAATAAGCCACGGATTGGCGAATCTGGTCATACACACGGCCTGTTGAAAAGTTAGCGAATGTTCCCGTGAAAGGAATTTTTCCGCCAATGGTTAGTCCGGCTGCAATTCCAATCATGTTAGCTTCCGCAATTCCGATCTGGAAAAAACGCTCCGGGTGATTCTTTTTGAAATCGTCAAATTTTAAGGATCCGATTAAGTCGGCACAAAGTGCTACTACATTTTCGTTTTTCTGACCCAATTCTGTCATTCCTGCTCCAAAACCGGAACGGGTATCTTTACTTCCTGTGTTTGTATATTTTTTCATTTTTTTTAATGGTGTATGCTATACGCTTTAAGCTTCAAGCATTTTATTAGGGTTAATATTTTCTCAATATGCCATAGTTATTAAGCTTACTGCTTAAAGCTGATGGCTTATTGCTTCTAATAATCCACTTCGTCTTCACAATAGTTCTGACCCAATGCCAGAGCTAATTGCTCATCGTTTGGTGCTTTTCCATGCCAAGCATGCGTATGCATCATATAATCAACACCATGTCCCATTTCAGTATGTAATAAAATACAAACCGGCTTGCCTTTTCCGGTAAGGGATTTGGCATGGTTCATGCCGGCGATAATGGATTCAATATTGTTTCCTTCTCTGATTTCAACAACATCCCAATCAAACGCTTCAAATTTAGCGCGAAGGCTTCCCATGTTTAAAACTTCATCCGTACTTCCGTCAATTTGCTTGCCGTTTAAATCGACAGTTGCAATCAGGTTGTCCACTTTTTTAGCGGAAGCATACATGATCGCCTCCCAATTTTGACCTTCCTGCAATTCTCCGTCTCCGTGAAGCGAGAAAATCAAATGGTTGTCGTTGTTAAGTTTCTTAGCCTGAGCTGCGCCAATAGCAACTGATAAGCCCTGTCCTAATGAACCTGAGGCCATTCGTACTCCCGGTAAACCTTCATGAGTAGTTGGGTGTCCCTGTAATCTGGAGTTCAGTTTTCTGAAAGTAGCTAATTCCTTAACCGGGAAATAACCGCTTCGGGCTAAAACGCTGTAAAAAACCGGGGAAATATGTCCGTTGGAAAGGAAGAAAAGGTCTTCCCCAATGCCGTCCATGTCAAAACCGGGTTTGCGCTCCATTATGTTTTGGTACAAGACTACAAGAAATTCGGTACAACCCAGAGAACCACCGGGATGTCCTGAATTTACAGCGTGAACCATACGAAGGATATCTCTTCGGACCTGAATCGTTAAATTGCTTAATTGTTGTGTGTTAGGCTTCATTTTATATGTAAAAGTTAAACTGCTGCAAAAGTAATTTATATTTGGAGTTGAGACAAAAAAAAGAGCAATTAGTTATAAGATAATTGCAATTTAGTGTCAAAAGCTTTCCTGGCTCGTTTCTAAAAAATAAGACACTAAAAAAGCCTCCATCCTAAGAATAGAGGCTTTTTCAGATGGAGAAAAATTCTTCTTTATATTTCTTAATGTAGCTCTGCGGCTTCCACATTAATGTCTGCCATAGCGATTTCTGTCAGTGCCACGTCGGCGTGTTTTTCTTCATTAAGCGTTATTTCCAGTAATGTTGCCGCTCTGTCTTCTCCTAATGTGAGGGCAAAGGCATGCAAAGTGCCATAAGTAGCGATTTCATAGTGTTCTACTTTTTGTGCGGCGGCGATGATTCCTGCATCACGGACTACGCCTGCTTCCGTTTCCTGCATTACATGTTCGCCTTCTTTTATTAAACCTTCCATGGCGTCACATTTTTTGGCTACCGGTTTTACATCGATGGCTGCAAACACTTGTTCCAATCGGGTAATTTGTTCTTCTGTTTCAGCCAAATGATTATTTATTGCTCCCACTAATGAAGGTGCTGTGGCATTTTTGGCCATCTTAGGCAGTGCCTTTGTCAGCGCTTTTTCTGCCCAGTAAATGTCTTTCAGTCCGTGTTCGAATAAATCACGTAATCCGTGTGCCTCGTTTGATTTTCCATTGGTTTTCATAATGTGTTGTTTTAAATTAATGAATTGTGCTATTTGTTGCTACTATAATTAAACCTATACGGTTTATTTTTCAATCTATTCAGGTAGGTGTAGCCTTGTTTCAGACAGATACTGGGGGAGGTATTTGAGTTAATAACCGGATAATGTAGACCGGCGGTTATTATAGACCCCGTAAAAGTAGATAAAATTTACATAATCACCTGTTAATTAAATGTTTATATATGAGATTCGTTTGAAAAATCAATAAAGTATTCGTTGTTTTTTGCGGTATTGATTTTGTAATACTAAAAGCAACATTCCGGAATCCTGTGAAATTCATAAAACATTTCTAATTTTTTGAAAGATGTAATTATCTAATTTTCAAATTAGCCTATCTTTGCCCACTGAAAAACGCCTATATGAAGTTTGATTTATTACAGAAAGACCCACAAACCAGCGCAAGAGCCGGATTCATTACCACCGATCACGGTGTGATTGAAACGCCTATTTTCATGCCGGTGGGAACCGTTGCTTCCGTAAAGGGAGTACATCAAAGAGAGTTAAAAGACGATATCAATCCGGATATCATCTTAGGAAATACCTATCATTTATACCTTCGTCCGCAAACGGAAATCCTTGAAAAAGCAGGTGGATTGCATAAATTCATGAATTGGGACAGAAATATCCTTACTGATTCCGGCGGCTATCAGGTATATTCACTTTCTTCTAACCGAAAAATCAAAGAAGAAGGCGTTAAATTCAAATCGCATATTGACGGTTCGTACCATTTCTTTTCACCGGAAAGCGTAATGGAAATCCAACGTACTATCGGTGCCGATATCATTATGGCTTTTGATGAATGTACGCCATATCCTTGCGACTACCGTTATGCGCAGCGATCCATGAAAATGACGCATCGCTGGTTGGACAGATGTATCAATCATTTAGAAAACCTGCCTTTTAAGTATGGCTATGAACAGACGTTTTTCCCTATTGTTCAGGGAAGTACCTATAAAGATTTAAGAGCGCAATCCGCAGAGTATATTGCCAATGCAGGTGCTCAGGGGAATGCTATCGGCGGATTGTCAGTAGGAGAGCCGGCTGAGGAAATGTATGCCATGACCGAAGTGGTTACAGCCATTCTTCCGGAAGACAAGCCCCGTTATTTAATGGGTGTGGGAACGCCAATCAATATTTTAGAGAATATTGCCTTGGGAATCGACATGTTCGACTGTGTTATGCCAACGCGCAATGCCCGAAACGGAATGCTGTTTACCGCCAACGGAACGATTAATATCAAAAACAAAAAGTGGGAAGCCGATTTCTCTCCAATTGATGAAATGGGCCATACTTTCGTGGATACCGAATATACAAAAGCATATTTGCGCCACCTTTTTGCGGCCAACGAATACCTTGGAAAGCAGATTGCAACGATTCACAACTTAGGATTCTATATGTGGTTGGTTCGTGAAGCAAGAAAACATATCTTAGCAGGAGATTTCCGTCAATGGAAAGAAATGATGGTGAAAAACATGAGTCAGAGATTATAATTGTGAAGTTAGAAATTTGAGATTAGAAGTTTTTCTATTCTAAATTCTAAGTTCTAAACTCTAAATTCAATAGATGAAGATAATCGATAAATATATTTTAAAGCGCTATTTAGGGACCTTTACAGTAATGTTATTGCTGTTTATTCCTATTGGGATTGTAATCGATATTTCTGAGAAAGTGAACAAAATGATCGAGAACAAAGTTCCTTTCGTTGATGTTGCGATCTATTATTTTCATTTTACGATTTATTTTGCCAACATGCTGTTCCCGATATTCCTGTTCTTATCGGTGATCTGGTTTACTTCGAAATTGGCCAACAATACAGAGATTATTGCCATTCTGAGCTCGGGGATTTCCTTTACCCGATTTCTGCGTCCTTATATTATTGGGGCTACCATGGTTTCGATATTTTCCCTGATAATGGGATTCTTTCTGGTGCCGAATGCCAGTAAAGGGTACAACGATTTTAGATATACTTATCTGAAAAACAATCCAAAAGTTCGGGAAAACCAGGATGTGTACCGACAAATCAGCAAGGATCAGTTTATTTACGTGAGCAACTTCAACTATATGTCTAAAATGGGTTTTAATTTCTCCCTGGAAAAATTCAAAGGCGACAAGTTAGAGTATAAAATAGTTGCGAACCGCATCAAATGGAATGAAGCCGACAGTACCTATACTTTGTATGGTTTCAAAAAGCGAACGGTTGGCGAATTAGATGATCAGCTGCTTTCACAGGAGCAACGAAAAATGAAGCTTGATTTCGACATTGATGATTTGACACCGGTCGTTTATATCGCGGAAACAATGACATTGGGCGAACTGAACCGCTTCATCGAAAAAGAAAAAACAAGAGGATCTTCAAATATCAATACCTATTTGGTTGTAAAATACAGAAAGTATAGTCTTCCCGTTTCTGCCTTTATTTTGACAATTATCGCAGTAGCGGTTTCAGCCATGAAACGAAGAGGGGGTATGGGAGTCAACCTGGCTTTGGGTATTGCTTTTGCGTTCACCTTTATTTTCTTTGAAAAGATTTTTGGGGTTTTAGCCGAAGCTTCCAGTATTCCTCCGTTGGTAGCCGTATGGTTTCCTAACGTAATATTCGGGATTTTAGCAATTTATCTCCTCAGAAATGCCAAGCGATAAACTAAAAAGTTATTTCCATCTCCATTTCATAGTATTCGTTTGGGGTTTTACAGCGGTTTTAGGAAAACTGATTACTTTAGACGCACTGCCGTTAGTCTGGTACCGAATGCTTATTGCGGTTGCCATTATTTTTCTTTACATCAAAATTAAAAATATCGGGTTAGACCTTTCCAAGCGGCTATTGTTTGGATTCCTGTTTTCCGGACTGGTCATTGCCCTCCATTGGTTTACGTTTTTCCAGGCGATCAAAGTCTCCAATATTTCAGTAACCCTTGCCTGTATGTCAACCGGTGCTTTGTTCGCCTCTATTTTAGAGCCGATTTTCTATGGAAAAAAAATTGTGCTCTATGAAGTTTTCTTTGGATTATTGATGGTACTTGGACTCGGAATCATTTTCAATGTGGAAGGAAATTATGTTGAAGGTATTATAGTGGCATTGATTTCGGCTTTTTTATCGGCCTTATTTTCAGTCATTAACGGGAAGTTTGCCAAATATAATAATGCGGCCGTTATTACCTTTTATGAACTGTTAGGCGGCGTCGGTTTTTTTTCGATTTACCTGCTGTTTTCGGGAAGTTTTACCGCAGAATTTTTTCAGGTTTCCATGAAGGATCTGATGTGGCTGTTTGTTTTGGGGTCCGTCTGTACGGCTTATGCTTTTCTGGCTTCGGTAAAAGTGATGAAATATTTAACGCCTTACACAGTAATGCTGACCATCAATCTTGAACCTATTTACGGTATTATACTGGGGATATTGGTTTTCAGCGAAAGCGAAAAAATGAGCCAGGAATTCTATCTGGGAGCCTCGATAATATTGGCGACAGTAATATTAAACGGCGTAATCAAGAATTATAAGAAAGTTAAAACTAATTAATAAATAGTTTCCGCATTGTAAAATGAAAATTTTATCTTTGTGGCTCAAACTAAAATCAAAAGAATCAGACAAAATGGAATACTTAGATTTTGAACTTCCGATTAAAGAGCTTGAAGAACAATTGGAAAAATGTCAGGCTATCGGTCAGGAATCGGATATTGATGTTACCAATACGTGCAAGCAAATCGAGAAAAAATTAGAGGAAACTAAGATAGATATATACAAGAATCTAACCGCATGGCAACGTGTTCAGCTTTCAAGACACCCGAACCGTCCTTATACGATGGATCACGTGAGAGCTTTGTGTGGAGAGACTTTCTTAGAGCTTTTTGGAGACAGAGGCGTGAAAGACGATAAAGCCATGATTGGCGGACTTGGGAAAATAGCAGGACAATCGTTCATGATTGTGGGTCAGCAAAAAGGATACAATACTAAAACGCGTCAGTTCCGTAATTTCGGTATGGCGAATCCGGAAGGCTACAGAAAAGCACTTCGTTTAATGAAAATGGCCGAGAAATTCGGAATTCCTGTAATCACTTTAATTGATACTCCGGGAGCCTATCCGGGACTTGAAGCTGAAGAAAGAGGTCAGGGAGAAGCCATTGCCCGTAACATTTTTGAAATGATCCGCTTAAAAGTGCCTATCATTTCTGTTATTGTTGGGGAAGGAGCTTCGGGTGGTGCCTTAGGAATAGGTGTTGGAGATAAAGTATTGATGATGGAAAACACATGGTATTCGGTAATTTCACCAGAATCTTGTTCTTCAATCCTTTGGAAAAGCTGGGAATACAAAGAGCAGGCAGCTGAAGCATTGAAGCTTACCTCTTCAGACATGAAAAAGCAAAAATTAGTAGACGATATTATCCCTGAACCACTTGGCGGAGCGCATTATGACAGAGAGACTACCTTCAAAACGGTAGAGCAGTATATCATGAAAGCATACAGTGAACTGAAAGACTTATCAACAGAAGCACTGGTAGCTCAAAGAATGGATAAATACAGCAAAATGGGTGAATATAAGGAGTAAAATCCCTTGCTCGCGAAACCTATCATCCGAAGCCTTGCTGCTTCGGATTTTTTTTGACTTATTAACAATGAAAAGTGAGTTGTCAACACTGTCTTATTAACAACTCAAAATTTATTTTTTCTAAAAATTGGCTACCTTAGCACCATGGAAAACCTCAAGAATATAAACCCTTACAAAGTAGATAAAACTACTATCATCAATCTCGAAAAAGGGAAGTTGCCACCACAGGCGCTTGACCTTGAAGAGGCGGTGCTTGGCGCTATGATGATCGATAAAAAAGGAGTAGACGAGGTTATCGATATTCTGCAACCTGATGCCTTTTACAAAGATGCTCACAAATACATCTTCGAGGCGATTGTGCAGTTGTTCAATGATACTCAGCCGATTGACTTATTAACAGTTTCGGCACAGTTAAAAAAGAATGCAAAATTAGAATTATCAGGAGGTGATTTTTACCTGATTCAGTTAACGCAAAAGATATCGTCTTCGGCGCATATCGAATTTCACTCGAGAATCATTCTTCAGAAATACATTCAACGAAGCCTGATCCGTATCTCATCGGAAATCATCGAAGAATCCTATGACGAGACTACTGACGTTTTCGATTTATTGGATAAAGCGGAATCGAAATTATATGAAGTGACGCAGGGAAATATCAAACGTAGCTCGGAAACGGCGCAAAGTTTGGTAATCCAGGCGAAAAAACGAATTGAAGAAATCGCTAATAAAGAAGGTCTGAGCGGAATTCCAACAGGATTCCACGATTTGGACAAGTTAACTTCAGGTTGGCAGCCTTCCGATTTGATTATTATTGCAGCGCGTCCGGGTATGGGTAAGACCGCATTCGTACTTTCAATGGCACGAAATATGGCTATTGATGCAGGTGCCCCGGTTGCTTTATTCTCGCTGGAGATGTCTTCCGTTCAGCTGATTACGCGTTTGATTTCTTCGGAAACCGGTTTATCTTCGGAAAAACTGCGTACCGGAAAACTGGAAAAACACGAATGGGAACAGCTTTCCATCAAAGTAAAAGATCTGGAAAAAGCGCCTTTATACATTGACGACACACCATCGCTTTCCATTTTCGATTTACGTGCCAAAGCGCGTCGATTGGCGTCACAATACGGTATCAAGATGATCGTAATCGATTACCTTCAGCTGATGACCGCAGGCGGAAACGGAAAAGGAGGCGGAAACCGTGAGCAGGAAATCTCAACCATTTCCCGAAATTTAAAAGCCCTGGCAAAAGAATTAGGTGTTCCGGTGATTGCCCTTTCGCAGTTGTCCCGTGCTGTGGAAACGCGTGGCGCCAGTAAACGACCATTGTTATCCGACTTACGTGAATCGGGTGCGATTGAGCAGGATGCCGACATCGTTTCGTTCATCTACCGACCAGAATATTATAAAATTGACGAATGGGATGATGAAGAGCGCTCACCAACACAAGGTCAGGCTGAGTTTATCGTTGCAAAACACCGTAATGGTGGCTTGGACAATATCCGATTGAAGTTTATCGGAAACTTAGGTAAGTTTGACAATTTAGATGATCATCAGTCATCGTTTGATGATTTGCCATCGCGTATGAATATGGACGATAATCCGTTTATTACCAAAAACCTTCCTTCGGCAAACGAAGCCTTTGGAAGTAATATGAACAATTTTGACGACGACAGCGATGTTCCGTTTTAATTGATTCAAGAATGCGTATCCATAAAAAAGCTGTCCCAAAAGACAGCTTTTTGTTTTTCTCAAATAATGTGTTCCATTAAAAGGTTTCCTTAAAACTTAGCACTGTTAGAATTATCAAAATTCGGAGTGGTTTGTATGACACTTCCGTCTTGATTGAACATAATACCGGCACTTCTTTCATTAGTAGCCAAAACGATGTCTAATATAATTCTGTTCAGTACCACACGTTGTCCGTTGATAACATAAGAAGTTGGCTCCATATCCGACATGAAATCCAAATATCCTTTAATCCCCAGTGGGTGCATAGTGATATTAACCACGCAATTGTCGATTGACTCTAAAGTAGCAAGACCCATGTTTGTAGTGAAATCCCACTTATAGGAGAAGACACATTTTGCATTTGCAATTACCGGGCTTGTCCCTTTCATTAATTCGCTTAAAACTAATGTAAATGTTGCTTGTGATGGCACAGCTGTTGCTACGCTGGCGGTTTGTGATTTTTGATCTGACATAATATTTATAATTAATTGGTTGATTTACTTATTTAAAAAGTGTGGTTAACTTATCACTCTTGCTATTACCGAGTTTAAGTTGATGTTGCTTGAGTTTAGTCCCGGTGTCTGACCGTGCAGGTCAAATTCTAATTTAACCTGAGGACCAAAAAGTAAGCAGTGCGTTGATCCTCCGAAATGGAACATACCCAATTGTTCACCTTTATTGACATATTGCCCAACTGAAACAGTAATCTCACAAGTTGAAACTTCGGCCATACCAACAGCCATGAAACACATTAACCCGATAGCCGGATTATCGGCTTCAATGAAAATTAAGGCTCTGGTAGCTACTTCAGTAATATATCCCTGAGATTCGTTTGGACCGGCTGGATCAAATCCTTCCGCTAAGGTTTCCGAGTAATAGGTTCCGTCAATAACATAGGCTTTGACGATTTTCCCGCTTACCGGACTGTGCCATCTATGGTAACTCAAGGCACTTAGAAAAGCCTGATAGATCGTTCCACCCACAAATTTTTCCGTATAAGGATCATCCTGCAGCATATCTCTTAGCGAGTATGGTTGTGCCTTTATCCAAAATTTGTTTCTGTATTTTACATTTTCTGCTACACGGTAAGGAGCAGATTCGCAGGCATTAGTTATTATAGTATTATCGTGTGGTGCTGCTATTGGGCGTTGACCATCTCTAAATTCTCTTGTAAAGAAATCATCCCAGGAAGTAAAACCATGGTGCAGCAATTCCGGTTGGCATTTAAATTCTTTATCAAAATTTGGCATTGCCTCCATCGCGTCCGTTCCGAACCATCCCGTTTGAGGATTTTTATTTAAAACCGAGCAGGAATCTGCGGAAGTTAAAAATTTCCCCCATTCATTTAAGATCTTTTTTAATTGCTTGTTCACTTTCTCATTTAAGAAAAAGGCATAACCTCCGGAAGTTCCCATAGACCAGTCAAAAATGGCATTGATAGGAAAACCGACAAGTCCAGTTTCATTAAATTCCGGTGCTTTTGTCATGATGATGTTCAGTAAATCAAGCATAACCAGATAACTTCTTACCTGAGGTTTCCCTGTAGGATCGTTATTGTATGGTGGTTTATGAGGAACCTGCTCAAACATTTGATTGCATAGCATAAACAGTTCCGTATCGTTTTCAATTAAGTCTTTAAATTCCTGTATTACCGGTAGAAGCGGTTTTCTCAGGGTCTGTGATTCTAAGATTAAATTATTTAACCAGCTGTCAAGAATTGCCTGGTCGGTAGGCAGCCATTTACCTACTCTGTAGGGCGCTGAACTCTTTTCTATAAGGTTTAAATTTTCCATGAGGCTGTAGTTTAGTTAGACATTCAGTCCAAAGCTATCTATTAATTCTATAAAATTTATAAGTAGAAATACCTGATTTTACTTACAAATTTTAAAATTTGGAAATAAAAAAACAGGTAAGCGATGAAACTTACCTGTTTTCAGAAAATTGATATGCTTATCGATTAAGGATTATCTTTTTATTTACGATTGTACCATTATTGGTTTGACCGATTAAATAATAAATGCCACCAGATACATTTTCAATTGCAATTGTTTTTTCAATTCCGGCCTGCGCATCAAAAGCTTTAACGATTTGTCCTAGCTGATTAACAATTTGAAAATGACCGTCAAAATCAGATTTGATATTGATAATGCCATTACTTGGATTAGGGTAAATTATGAATTCATTATGCAATTCAAAATTTTCAGTGTCTAATACAACAGTACAGGAAGAGGTTGCTGAACAAGAACCAACAGTAACGATCACTGCGTAATTACCAGTAATTATTGGAGTGTAACTTTGGTTAGTTGCGCCTCCAATTGCGATATTGCCATTGTTGCAATCAATCCACTGATAAGTAGCACCATTTTGATTTGCCGTTAAGGTTGTTCCGGCTAATACTACAGTATTATCGATGATACTTGGTTCTGTGATTGTAAATGTTTCTGTAGCCGTACATCCATTTGCATCCGTTATG
>NZ_CAMLMK010000071.1 GCF_946481155.1 uncultured Flavobacterium sp. | reverse complement strand
CACGTATATTTGAAGTCAAATAACTACACAATGAATTTACGAAGAGATGTTTTCCAAGCCTTAGCCGACCCCACAAGAAGGACAATTCTTGTATTGGTGGCTGCACAACCATTGACTGCCGGTTCCATTGCCTCCAACTTTGATACCGCAAGACCCACAGTTTCAAAGCACTTACAGATACTTACTGAATGCGATTTACTGAAACAGGAACAGCAAGGGAGGGAAATTTACTATCAGATCAACCCCGAAAAAATGAAAGAAGTGGCCGATTTTATAGAACCCTTCCGCCAGATGTGGGAGGCAAGGTTCAATAAATTAGAAAGTGTAATGAAAAATTATAAATCCAAAAAATAATTTATTATGGAACAAAAAACAAAAATCAATGCCGAAGAAGGCAAACAGGAATTAGTAATAACAAGGGAATTCGACTTACCTGTAGACTTGCTTTTTAAAGCCTACACAGAACCGGAATTTGTAGCACAATGGATGGGAACAAAAGTGATAAAACTCGAAAGTAAAAATCACGGAAGTTACCAATTTGAGACCTCCCACAACGGTAATGTAGTGTTCAAGGCAAATGGGACAATTCACGAATTCATACCGAATCAAAAAATCATCCGGACCTTCGAAATGGAGAACATGCCTATTGGTGTGCAGCTTGAATTTTTAGAATTTGAGAAACTTACCGATGACACCAGTAAACTGACGATGCAGATAATTTATAAGTCAGAAAAACACCGGGCAGAACAACTAAAACTACCTTTTGCTTATGGTATAAACACGGCGCACGACAGACTTCAGGAAATTTTAAACAATCAAAACTAAATTAAGATGGAAAAGAGAAAAAAAATCGGCTATTGGATGGCCACAGGCTTACTTTGTTTTTGCATGCTTGGCGGTATCGGACAACTATTTCAGGTGAAACAGGTTGTAGACGGGTTTGCGCCATTGGGCTATCCGACTTATTTTATTTCAATAATCGGGTTCTGGAAAGTATCGGCTATTATTGTACTGCTTGTTCCTAAATTGCCATTAGTGAAAGAATGGGCTTATGCAGGAATATTTTTCGTGATGACAGGCGCTTCGATCTCACACATAGCTGTCAATGATTCGGCATTTCACATTATTGTGCCATTAGTAATTGCTGCATTAGCGGTATGTTCGTGGTATTTAAGACCCTTGTCGAGAAGAATAACTACAATTAGTGCTTAACCCAGTATGAGAATATATGAACCTAATTTTCAGTGCGATGCCAATGTAGTTTCTATTTGGTTAGCAACTGCGGAGTATAACGACATCCCCGAAAACTATTGGGTGGAAAACTTTGAAGATGAGGATGCGCCCTGGAATCAGTTTTCCGATGATTTTGGTTTTGGCTATTATGATGTTGATTCGGCGGAATGCTTTTTTGATGATAAAAACCACCTTAAAATTTCAGTATTTGATTTAGTAAAATACCTGTCCTATTCAAAATCCTTTATCCATGAGGCAATAGAGAAAGCGGAAGCGTTGTCACAAAAGGAATCCTCGTATGCCTATCTGATTTATAATTTTGACTATGATGCTTCGGTTACAGGGATATCGAAAAGTTCCTTTTTTACTTATCTCGGAACATTTGCGTTTGATATAAATTCAGATGCTGTAGAAAACTTTTTTAATGGATAAAATAAAGCTGTTAAGTTATGTTGTACTCCTCTTTTACAGATGTTTATTACCAAATCTTAAAATCAGTTTTAAAGCACTGTAAAATTGAAGGAATTCCGTATCAATAGTAACTTAAATTTGATTTTTTAAAAACACCGTTGGCAGAAAATTCCAATAGTTTTGTTTCGTCATTAAAAACCACCGAAAATGAAAAAAACATTACTATTCGCATTATCCATTCTGGGATTTTCATCGTTGCACGCACAGATTACCTTAGAAAGTACGCATGAGAATTTAAGCTCTGCAACTATCGGTGTTTTTCAGGGAATTACCTTCAGAGAGGGCGGATTCTCGGCCATGCAATATATCCCGAATACCAATGGGACTGAATTCTGGATCGTAACCGACAGAGGCGTAAATGTCGATGCGGCAAACGCCAATACTTCAGCAACCCCTTCTGCGCAATATCCATCAGGTTGTGTTCCGACATACGATAAAATCTACGCTTTTCCATCCTATGCGCCAAAAATTATGAGGATTAAAATCGTTGGGAATGAGGTTCAGATCTTACAAACCATTACCTTAAAACGACCAAACGGAACTGATGTTTCCGGGCTTATAAATCCTACGGGTTTTGGAAGTACTGCTGCTGAGGTAGCATCGACAAGCGTAGTAACGGATTGTGCCGATTTTGATGCCAACACCGCTGCAAAAGATGTTTGGGGCATTGATTCGGAAGGAATCGACATTGACAGTAATGGTAATTTTTGGATTTGCGAGGAAGGCGGACCGACAATCTGGAAAGTGAATCCGAATGGCGTAGTGCTTAAAAGATATACGCCCTATGCTTTAGTATATCCGGAAGATGTTGCTATCGATGCGAGTTTTGCGTTCAGAAGAAACAACCGTGGTTTCGAAGGCCTTACAATTACTCCTAACGGAAAAATATATGCCATTATTCAAAGCCCGATGTATTATAAAAATGTTGCCGGAACAGCAGGAAGCGGAACATTAGGTAACTCAAGAATCCACAGGATTTTAGAAATCGACCCAACTAATGATGCAACGCAAATGTTTGCCTATGTCAACGACGGCCAAATCGGAACTTCTTCCGACATTCGCCCTAGAGATCAAAAAATTGGGGATTTAAAAGCAATAAACAATACAACTTTCCTTGTAATCGAGCAAGGCGCGAGAGGAACACAGAACGTTAAAAAACTATACCAAATAGACATCTCCGCAGCAACACCGGTACTTAGCGGATTGGTATATAACAGTAATTCAAAAACGCTGGAAGAATTGGATACTCCTGCCAACTTAACAGCAAATGGCATTACGCCCGTCGCGAAAACATTGGTGTTTGATCTTCATGCCAATGGCTGGCCAACTACATTAGAGAAAGCAGAAGGAATCGCGATTATTGATGCAAATACTATAGTGATTTGCAATGATAATGATTACGGGCAGTTTTCTCCGACTGAAAATGGCATCGCTACGGAAAACAATATAAAATCCACTTTATTTGTTTATAAGCTGAATGGGCCGAATGCATTGCAAAATTATATCCCGAATAACAATATCGTTTTAGGAACGGATGATTTCACCGCAAATAATAATAAAGTTATAGTGTATCCAAATCCGTTTAATAATCAGATTTATGTGAACAATGTTGCGGCCTCTGCGACCTTTAAAGTTATTGATGTCTTAGGTTCTTTGGTGATGAAAGGAAAATTAAACGGAAACACCACGAATCTGGAAAACCTAAAAGCCGGAATTTACTTTTTGCAAATCGAGAATAAAACGGTTAAAATCGTAAAACAATAAACCAGTGTATTTTAAAAGAAAAGCCCTCAACTTGAGGGCTTTATTATATTATTAATGCGAATTCTCCATTTTCTCCAAAGTGTCTTTCACAAACTCTTTTTCTTTTGGGAACCAGCCTTGCAGCATCAATACCATTCCGAAGATAATCAGTAAAATACTGCTCGCTTTCTTTACTTTGATAATGTTTACAGGCGTCAGTTTGCTGCGCAATTGCTTGGCTAAAAGCACTTTCCCGATATCAGTAACTAAATACGATCCGATAACGGCCGAGAAGAAAATCCCCATGCGATTAGCATCCATTTCCAGTTTCGGTCCGATGGTAATAATAATCGCCAGCCAGAATCCCAGTACGCCGATATTGATGAAATTCAGCAAAAAGCCTTTGATAAAAAGGTTGAAATAATCTTTCTTGATCTGTTCCACCACTTCTTCATCTTCGTCAATCAGTTTATGGGCTTTGCGTAATTTTAAGAAGGTAATGGTTCCGTAAGTGAACATGATAATCCCTCCGAAAATAAATAGCGCCGGGTCGTCCTTGATGCTTTGAATCAGTCGGTAACTGCTGAAATAGGCTACCGCGATAAAGAAAACGTCAGCAAGAACAACACCGATATCGAACACCATAGCCGCACGGAAACCTTTGGTAATACTGGTTTCAAGCAATACAAAAAATACGGGTCCGATCATAAAACTGAGAAAGAAACCCAGAGGAATTCCGGTAAGGATATCGTCAATCATTCAAAAGGTGTTATCCGGCAAAGGTATGTTTTTTAAACATTGATTCCGATACTGTTATTTTGAATTTTTATCAAGGTTGTGCTGACGGATCGTTCCTCCTGCCACAGTTTTCTGATTGATCTGGCGCGGATTTCCGTAAATGGTAATCGTCCCTCCTGCTCTGGTTTTGGCATCTACCAATAACGTTGCCGTAACATCTGCTTCGCCACCAGCATTAACCACAACTGTAGTTTGTTCGCCCTGAAGCGCACTTGCCTTAACGGTGCCGCCACCTGAAACTACGATATTTTGGTTTTCCGCTTTTCCGGTTAATTTAACCATCGCCCCGGAGCTGCATTTTACAGAAACACGCTTTACATCCAAAACAAGTTTAATTTCAGCACCTTCTTTGGCGTTGAGGTTAAAATCAATTCCGCTGAAAACAGCGTCGCTTGAAAGGTAAGCCCCTTCGTTAGCTTCCACCTCGTCTATTTTCTTGAAATATACAATGGCGGTTATCTCCTCGCCTTTCAATAGTTTATTTAACGGCATTCTTATTTTCAGTTCTCCGTTTTTATTTATCAGTTCCACATCGCTGCTTCTGGCGCCGGAAAGTTCCACTTTGTTTTCCATCGCCTGCACCAAATGCACCGAGATTTTGTCAAATACTTTTACGGTTGTAAAATCGCCTACGTTTTTTGTGATTTTCTCCTGTGAAAAACCCAATTGCGCGATCAAAAGCAATACTACTAACTTGTAATTCATAACGTGTAATTTTAATGTTTATTCGTTCTTTCTGATATAATGAAAGTCCAATTGTTTCTTAACCAAATCGGCATTCTTAACCTTAACGATAACTTCGTCGCCTAATTGTATAAGATTATGGGAAATTTCGCCCACCAACGCATATTGTTTTTCGTCGAAGGTGTAATAATCGTCCTTAATTTCACGGATGCGGACCATTCCTTCACATTTGTTCTCGATGATTTCCACATAAATACCCCATTCGGTAACTCCTGAAATCACGCCCAGGAACTCCTGATCCTTGTGATCCTGCATGTATTTCACCTGCATGTATTTTATCGAATCCCGTTCTGCACTGGCCGCTAAATATTCCATTTGCGAGGAATGCTTGCATTTTTCTTCATACGTCATTTCATCTGCCGATTTACCACCGTCCAGATAATGCTGCAATAAACGGTGCGCCATCACGTCAGGATAACGTCGGATAGGCGAAGTGAAATGCGAGTAATAGTCAAAAGCCAACCCGTAATGCCCGATATTGTCCGTAGAATATACCGCTTTACTCATACTTCGGATGGTAAGCGTATCCACTAAATTCTGTTCTTTTTTCCCCTGGACGTCTTCTAAAAGCGTATTTAACGATTTCGAGATGTCAGTACGCGAACGAAGATTCAGCTTATAGCCGAATTTGGAAATCACCGTCTGAAGATTGATTAACTTGTCTTCATTAGGCTCATCATGGATACGATAAACAAAGGTTTTCTTTTGCTTGCCAATGAATTCCGCTACTTTTCGGTTGGCCAATAACATGAATTCCTCAATTAAGTGGTTCGCGTCTTTGGCTACTTTGAAATATACGCCTACCGGTTCCGCTTCTTCATTCAGGTTGAATTTCACTTCCACTTTGTCAAAAGAAATAGCGCCGGAAGCCATACGTTTTCTGCGTAGTATCTTGGCCAGATCGTTCATTTTCAATGTTGCTTCCACAATCGGTTCGGATACTTTGTATTCTTTTCCGGTTATAGAGATTTCAGCCGGGATGGTGTTGCCTTTGGTTTCAATAATTTGTTGTGCTTCCTCGTAGGCAAAACGCTGGTCAGAATAAATCACCGTTCTTCCAAACCATTGGTTCACGATTTCCGCTTTATTGTTCAGCTCAAAAACGGCTGAAAAAGTATATTTTTCTTCATTCGGTCGTAACGAACAGGCAAAATTACTCAGCACTTCCGGAAGCATCGGCACTACCCTGTCAACCAGATAAACAGAGGTCGCACGGTTATAGGCTTCCTCATCCAAAATGGTTCCTTCCTGGACATAATGCGAAACGTCGGCAATATGCACGCCGATTTCGTAATTGCCATTCTCAAGTTTCTGGAACGAAAGCGCGTCGTCAAAATCCTTCGCGTCTTTCGGGTCGATGGTGAACGTCAAGGTTTCGCGCATGTCGCGGCGTCTGGCAATCTCGCTTTCCTGTATCGAAGTATCTAATTTTTTTGCGTAGGCTTCCACTTCAATTGGGAAATCATACGGTAAGCCATATTCGGCTAAAATCGCATGGATTTCGGTATCGTGCTCGCCCGGCTTTCCTAAGACTTTAATCACCTGACCAAACGGACTGTCGGCTTTCTCGGGCCAATCTTCCATTTTTACCAGGACAACATCACCGTGTTCAGCATCACCCATTTTGTTTTTCGGGACGAAAATATCGGTGTACATTTTGGCGTTGGCGGTAGTTACGAATGCGAAGTTTTTCTGCACATCGATTACGCCCACGAATTCGGTTTTGGCTCTTTCGAGGATTTCCAATACTTCAGCTTCCGGTTTTCTGGAGCTTCTTCGGTTGTACACATAGACGCGTACTTTATCGCCATCAAGTGCATGGTGAAGGTTAGGAAAAGGAACATAAACATCATGCTCAAGATCCGGTGAAACGAAATAACCACTCTTTCGGCTGGTCATGTCGATGGTACCTTCGTAGTATTCCGATTTAGAAATTACCTGGTACTTCCCGCGTTCCACTTCCGAAATTTTCTCTTTTGCGGTTAATAATTTCAACTCCTTGATAATCTCATTGCGGCTTTGGGTATCTGTTAATTCGAGTACCGCTGCTATTTGTTTGTAATTGAATGATTTATTGGGGTCTTTTGATAAAATCTTGTAGATCTGCGCCGAAAAATCCTTCGGCTTGTTTCCTAATTTTTTAGGCTTCTTACTCATAGTTCATTTCTTAATAATGCTTTAAAATTACGAATAAGATTAAGATTCTTAACATTAAGGCGTAATATTTATACTAAAAATAACTTTCGTATCTTTAAGGAAAGCTTTTTTATGATGGAATTTATAACTGTTGCCGTTTTTGATTACCCGCATGAGATTACCGTGCTCAGACATCTTTTGGACCAGACGGAAATTCAGTATTTCTTTGAAAACGAGACGATGATGAATATCGTGCCCATGTATTCGCAGGCACTGGGAGGCATCAGGCTGAAAGTACATCCGAATGACGTGGAAACGGTTCAGGAAATTTTAAAAAACTTGAAGGACGATTCGAATTTGAAAATCGTTTGATTTACCTTTGTACCAAATAACTGCAAAACAACAAACAATGAGAATTTCAATCGGAAACGATCACGCCGGACCGGAGTATAAAATTGCCATCGTAAAACATCTTGAAGAAAAAGGACACACTGTAACCAATCACGGAACGGATACCACAGACAGTGTGGATTATCCGGATTTCGGTCATGCTGTGGCCAATGATGTACAGAAGGGGAAAGCCGATTTCGGAATCATCATCTGCGGAAGCGGAAACGGAATCGCAATGTCGGCCAACAAACATGAAGGCGTTCGCGCGGCACTTTGCTGGATCAACGAAATCGCGGCATTGGCCCGTCAGCATAACGATGCAAATGTGATCAGTATTCCGGCGCGTTATACCAATATCAAGCAGGCCGTGGAAATGGTGGATACTTTCTTAACTACCGAATTCGAAGGTGGAAGACATGCCACGCGAGTGAATAAGATTGCCTGTCAATAGAGATTATTAGACTTCTTAGACAATTTAGATTGTTAGATAGTAGGTCCAAAATCTAAGAAATCTGGCTGTCTAAGAAGTCTAGTTATCTAAGAAGTCTAAATTGTCTGAAATGGAACACAACCACAACCATAGAATTCACAAGCACAATGTAGAAGGTAAAAACCTGATCTATTCGATTGTGCTGAATATTGGCATTACCCTGGCGCAGGTTGTAGGCGGGATTGTTTCCGGAAGTTTGGCACTTATTTCCGATGCGTTGCATAATTTCAGCGATGTACTTTCCTTGGTATTCAGTTATGTGGCGCATAAATTGTCCCGAAGAAAAGCTTCTATCAATCAGACCTTCGGATTAAAACGCGCAGAGCTTATTGCTGCTTTCGTCAATTCCTTTACGTTGGTAATAGTGGCGTTGTACCTTATTTATGAAGCTATCAGCCGTTTTTTCTTTCCGAAGGAAATCGGTGCGGATATAGTAATCTGGCTGGCCTTGGTGGGAATTGTCGCCAATGGGATTTCGGTGTTGCTGCTTAAGAAAGACGCGCATCATAATCTCAATATGAAGTCGGCCTACCTGCATTTACTTACCGACATGCTGGCCTCAGTAGCGGTTTTCGTAGGTGGTTTGCTGATGAAATTCTACGAAATTTACTGGATTGACAGTGTTATGACATTGTTTATAGCAATTTACCTGATTATCGTTGGCGCCGATCTTCTCAAAAAATCAACAAAAATGCTGATGCTGTTCACCCCCGAACATATAAACATAAAGGGAATTGTCCGCGAGGTACACCGGATTCCCGGTGTCAAAAAACTGCATCATATCCATGTATGGCATCTCAACGAAGAAGAACTTCATCTTGAAGCCCATCTGGATTGTGCCGCCGATATTAAGATGAGTGAATTCAATGACCTGCTGCGCCAGGTGGAAGACGTACTTTATGAAAAATTCGGCATCAACCATGTGAATATCCAGCCGGAATTCCACAAAGAAGACCCCAAAGATTTTATTGTTCAGGATTAGTTTCTAAAAACGGGCTGTTTTTTATAAAGGCAACCCAATTTTTTTAACAACACAGGAATTATCAAACAATGTTAATTGCGAATAATGTAATTTCATAATTATCATAAAACGCACTTAAAAAAGCCTTAAAATTATTGATTTATTTTTATATGGCTATTTTGAATATAAAATATATAATTTTTTATCCCTATTTCCATTTTTTTTGTATTTTCGGTCACAAATAACAACACAACACTTTTTAACACAACACAATGACCGAAAATCTAACTATTAAAAAACTGCTTGTTGCCAACAGGGGTGAAATTGCCATCCGTGTTTTTCGAGCCGCCTCCGAGCTTAAAATCAGTACGGTAGGCATTTACACATTTGAAGACCGCTACTCTTTGCACAGGTATAAAGCGGACCAGAGCTTCCAGATCGGAGACGACGCTGAACCCTTAAAACCGTATCTGGATATTGAGGAAATTATCAGGGTAGCTAAAGAAAACCAGGTGGATGCCATCCATCCCGGATATGGCTTTCTTTCGGAAAACGTTGCCTTCGCTAAAAGATGCCAGGAGGAAAAAATTGTTTTTGTGGGACCGGGAATTGAGGCGATGCTGCAGCTGGGCGATAAGGTCGCTGCAAAAAAAGTGGCTCTAGCCGTTGGCGTGCCGCTTATCAAAGATTCGAAAATAAATCTGGAAACCGTTGAAGATGCTTTGTCGGAAGCAAATGAGATTGGCTTTCCGGTCATGCTGAAAGCTGCTGCCGGAGGCGGCGGGAGGGGAATGCGCGTTGTTCATACCACCGAGCAAATGAAAATGGCTTTTTTTAACTCAAAGAGTGAAGCCTTAAAAGCCTTTGGCGACGATACGGTTTTCATTGAAAAATACATTGAGAACCCCAAACATATCGAAGTCCAGATCTTGGGAGATAATTATGGAAATGTTGTTCACTTATACGAAAGAGATTGCTCGGTACAACGCCGTTTTCAGAAGGTCATCGAAATTGCACCGTCCATCTTAAAACAGGAAACCAAGGATAAACTGTATGAATACGCGATTGCCATTGCGAAATATGTTAACTATAACAATGCGGGCACGGTTGAGTTTTTAGTGGATAAAGACGAAAACATCTACTTTATTGAAGTCAACCCGAGAATTCAGGTGGAGCATACCATTACCGAGGAAATTACGGGTATCGATTTAGTGCGCTCCCAAATCATAATCGCGGCGGGCCATCCGCTAACGCACAGTCAGATATTTATCCACAATCAGGACGATATCAAGTGCAATGGCTGGGCCATTCAGTGCAGGATTACAACGGAAGATCCGGAAAACGACTTCAAACCCGATTACGGAACCATTATCGCCTACAGAAATGCCGGTGGTTATGGGATTCGTCTGGATGAGGGAAGCTGTTATTCCGGGGTGACGGTATCACCTTTTTTCGACTCCATGCTGGTGAAAGTTTCCTCAAGCGGGCGTACCCTGAAAGGAGCTTCCGACAGATTGAAAAGAACTTTAGGGGAATTCAAGATCAGGGGCGTAAAAACCAATATTCCTTTCCTGATGAATGTAATGGAGAACGACATCTTCAGAAATGGCGAAACCACCGTAAATTTCATTCCGAACAATCCGCATTTACTGGTGCCGCGTTACGAACATTCAAAAGACAGGGGGACAAAGCTTCTGAAATACCTGGCCGAATTAAAAGTAAACGGACACCCGGATGTGAAAACCTACGACCCGGATAAAGTCTTCCGAAAAGCGTTACTGCCTGCAGATACGGTTAAGGAGTACCCCAAAGGAACCAAAGATTTGCTTACTGAGCTTGGCAGGGATAAATTCATCGAATACATAAAAAACGAAAAGAAAATTTTCTATACCGATACAACACTCCGTGATGCACATCAGTCGCTTTTTGCCACACGTCTGCGAAATCACGATATTTTAAAAGTAACGGAAGGAATGGCCAAAAATTTCCCGCAGCTCTTTTCCTTGGAAGTGTGGGGTGGGGCTA
The DNA here is from genome assembly GCF_946481155.1 of uncultured Flavobacterium sp. The sequence goes on along the minus strand of NZ_CAMLMK010000071.1, from coordinate 3,028 downwards.
CCTTTGATGTAACGATGCGTTTCCTTCATGAAGATCCGTGGGAGCGTTTGCGCCTAATTCGAAAAGCCGCACCAAATGTATTGCTTCAAATGCTTTTCAGGGGAAGCAACGCCGTAGGTTATGCCGCTTATCCGGATAATGTCCTGGAGCAGTTTATCATAAAAAGTGCCGAAAATGGGATCGATGTTTTCAGGATCTTTGATTCTTTAAACTGGATCGAAGGCATGAAACACAGTATTAAAGTAGTTCGCGAGAAAACAAATTCCATTGCCGAAGCCTGTATCTGCTATACTGGAGATATTCTTAATCCGGAAAGACAAAAATTCGGCCTTCAGTATTACGTGGATTTAGCCAAAGAACTGGAAGCGGCCGGAGCGCATATGCTGGCTATTAAAGATATGGCAGGTTTATTAAAGCCTTACGCCGCTGAAATACTGATCAAAGAGCTGAAAAAACACCTCTCGATTCCGATTCATCTGCATACGCATGACACGTCTTCGATTCAGTCCACGACATATCTCAAAGCGATCGAAGCCGGAGTAGATGTTGTCGATGTAGCCCTGGCCTCCATGAGCGGACTAACATCCCAACCCAACTTCAATTCCCTTGTGGCCGCTTTACAGGGAACGGAAAGGGAAAACGCTATCGACCTGAAAAAACTAAACGAGTATTCCAATTATTTTGAAGTGGTCAGGGAATACTACTATCCGTTTGAAAGCGAGCTGAAAGCGGGTACAGCCGAAGTTTATGGCCATGAAATTCCCGGCGGTCAATACTCGAACCTTCTGCCGCAAGCCCGTGGTTTAGGGTTGGAAGACAAGTTTGAAACCATCAAGCAAAATTATGTTGTAGTCAATGAATTGTTCGGGGACATCGTCAAAGTTACCCCTTCCTCTAAAGTAGTAGGCGATATGGCTTTGTTCATGACTTCCAACAGCTTAACGGCACAGGATGTACTGGAGAAGGGCGATACACTGGCGTTTCCGGAATCCGTGAAGCAATTGTTTAGAGGAGATTTAGGTCAGCCACACGGAGGTTTTCCGCCAACGCTCCAAAAATTGATTTTAAAGAACGAACAACCCTATACCGACAAACCGAATGCCCGAATAAAACCAATCGATTTCGAGCTCGAATTAAAAAGACTGCATGAGAAATTCGACGACAAGCTAACTATCGAGGATCTGTTGTCCTATATTATGTTTCCAAAGGTTTTTGAAGATTTTTACACCTTCAGAAAGTATTTTGGCCGCGTTGAAAAACTACCGACGCCGAGTTTCTATTATCCGATGAAACCCAACGAAGAGATTATGGTAAACCTGGATTTGGGGAAAGATATTATCGTAAAATTCAGGTACATGGGAGAGCCGAATGAAGAAGGATTTAGGGAAGTGTTCTTCCAGATTAACGGTCAGACACGGAATATTCTCGTGAAAGACAAATCGGTAAAATCAATAAAGGCAGCACGTGTAAAAATTTCAGGGGCAAATGATATCGGGTCGCCTTTACAGGGAAGTCTTCTCAAGATACTAGTAAACGAAGGAGAGGAGATTCAAAAAGACACCCCGCTATTTGTGATCGAAGCCATGAAAATGGAAACCACTATCTGCGCACCGAAAAAAGGCATCGTTGCAAAACTGCTGTTGAAAGAGAAATCGATGGTGGAACAGGACGACTGCATTTTACAGCTGGAATAATGAAATTATAAAGACCTGAAAGCTGTTTCAAATTTTGGAGCAGCTTTTTTTTATATTTATCCGATCGCAACAACCTGACTATTTATGAGCAATAACGCGCCACTTTATAAAAAACAGTACTATCCTATAAACAACGTTCTTTATGGGTATCTCGAAAAATATAAAAGACTGACCAAGACAAATGTTTTCTATGAGGATTTATTGCGTTTTCAGGGTTCGGTCATCGTGTATGATAAAAATGGTGAGGATACCTTGTGGGTAAGGGCTTTTTACAACGAATATGAGAAAGAAGAAATAGATTATAACCTAAAAAAAATCTACACGCTTTTGCATTCGGATGGCGACGAGCGCAATCTCCAGTTTCTGAATGTGGACCATATCGACTTCTGTACTTTCGGCAATTCAAAACCCTTCCGGATAAAAGTGAGAAACATTTTAAATGATAACTACACTCATTTCTACATAAAGAAAGCCGATGCTTCGCGAATATTCGGCTTAGAATTGGAAGACATTTTATCGCCCAACCGAATCAACTTCCTGGTTTTTAAAGATACTTTGATTGAGGAACACATTGTTGGGATTCCGGGGGATATTTTTCTCGAGCGCCATCTTAAAAACTGTACGGAGCCGGAAAAAGCGCAAATCGCAAAAGAGTTTGTCAAGTTTAATGAAAGGTGCATGATCGGTCTTTTGGGAGACATGCGTGCGTATAATTTTGTGGTCATCCCCATTTACGATTACGATCATCTGGTTTTTAAGATCCGCGCCATCGATTTTGACCAGCAATGTTATGAAGGTAATTTCAAATTATATAAGCCTCATTTCTTTAAGGAAAACTACCTTTTCTATCAGCTGGTAAAAGATAAGTTAAAGCAGAATTCCATCGAGCAATACCAAAATGAAGAGCGTTCTATTCTGGTAAAGAGATTGGTAGGAGCAGAAGAACGGCTAAATGATTTGCTTGTTGCCATGAAATCCATGGAACTGTCACCAAAGGAAAAACTGGAAGAGCTTAAGAAAGACACGTATAAATTCACCTCCGACGTAAACTTTAAAAAAGCAACCTCTATGGGGGAAATTATCGAAGCGGCATTGAATTTTATGAAGCGAAATTATAAAAATGACAATCAGTAATTGTTTTTGTTGCTGTAAAGTAATTCCAAAGAAAAACCATCGGCAGTTTCAAGTTGTCGAAATAAATTTCAGGGAAAAGAAAGTTTAATTCTCAAAATCGAGGTTCAGCGGTTCGCTCACAATTTTAATTTTCTCTATTTTTTTGCCTGTAGTAGGTACCGCTTTATCTACGACTTCGAAAGTCAGCTTGTCAAACCACA
>NZ_CAMLMK010000070.1 GCF_946481155.1 uncultured Flavobacterium sp. | reverse complement strand
GATAAGCTGAAAATTGCCGTAGTAGAAACCGGAATTAACCAGATTGCCATTGGCGGCGGAGTCTCGGCAAATTCAGGAATCCGTAATACCTTAAAAGAAGGCGAAAACAAATACGGCTGGAAAACCTTTATTCCGAAATTTGAGTATACGACCGACAATGCGGCGATGATTGGTATTGTTGGTTATCATAAATATTTACACAATCAGTTTAATGATGCTTCTGTGGTATCTAAAGCGCGAATCGAATTTTAGTATGCAGTTATTCTACAATCCCGATATAAATTCAACAGTAACCGAATTCTCTTTTGATAAGGAAGAAAGTAAGCACATTGTTAAAGTCTTGCGTAAAAAAGAAGGCGATATTTTACATGTGACAAACGGACTGGGAAATTTATTTCACACGGAAATCATATTGGCTTCGGATAAGAAATGTACAGTCAAAATCAATAAAACTGAAACTCAGGAGCCAACTGGTTTTTATTTGCATTTAGCAGTTGCGCCAACAAAAATGAATGATCGTTTTGAATGGTTTTTAGAAAAAGCCACTGAAATAGGTGTTCATGAAATCACGCCGATTATTTGTGAGCATTCGGAAAGAAAAGTCATCAAGACAGAACGTTTTGATAAGATAATCCAATCCGCGATGAAGCAATCGCTGCAGTTGCATTTACCTAAACTGAACGAGCCTATTTCACTGAAAGAATTCATTAAACAAGAACATCAGGGAAACCTTTGCATTGCCCATTGTGAAGAAACGGATAAAAAATTACTGAAGGAAATAATTAAACCAAATGAAAAATACATCATTCTTATAGGCCCTGAAGGTGATTTTTCTGAAAAAGAAATCGAATTAGCGTTACAAAACAAGTATCTTCCGGTATCTTTGGGCAATACCCGATTGCGTACGGAAACCGCTGCCGTTGTAGCCTGTCATAGTATAGTTTTCGCAAACGAATAAATTAGCTGTATGAAAAAAATTGCTGCCATCGCTTTTATATTGTCTTCTTTTTTTGGCTTTTCCCAGGAAATTGCCCTTCTGAAATATTCCGGCGGTGGTGACTGGTATGCGAATCCCACTTCATTGCCAAATCTGGTTAAGTTTTGTAATCAGAACATTGGCACCAAAATCAATACTAAAATTTCGACAGTGGAAGTTGGCAGCGCAGATTTGACTTCCTATCCATTTGTACATATGACCGGCCATGGAAATGTTGTTTTCAGCGATAATGATGTTGTTAATCTGAGAAACTATTTATTGTCGGGCGGTTTTCTGCATATTGATGATAATTATGGTATGGACCAGTATATCCGAAAAGAAATCAAGCGTGTTTTCCCCGACAATCCTTTAGTGGAACTGCCTTCCTCCCATCCTGTTTTTCAGAAACCTTTTGCTTTCCCGGGCGGTTTACCAAAAATTCACGAGCATGACAATAAGAAACCACAGGCTTTTGGCATTATAGTGGAAGGAAGATTGGTACTACTTTATACTGTTGAAACGGATTTGGGCGACGGCTGGGAAAATCAGGAAGTGCATAACGATCCTGTTGACGTCCGCACCAAAGCCTTAAAAATGGGTGCAAATATCTTAAATTACGTTTTCAACAACTAGAATCTGCCATTTCTCTCCTTTTTATTTAAAAAAATGTAATATTTTTTTTACCTGTCGAAAGACCTGTATTAACAGAGTCTAACACGTTTTTACTTACAAAATTTAACAACTTTTCGTTTTTAAATATTTAACTTTCATCGATTTTTTTTGCCGATTATACAATATATTTCATAAATTTCAGTTTTATAAGTAAAATTGTATTCGATTTTTTATAAAATCAACTTTTATTAATTTTCACTTTAATTCTTACAATTATGAGAAAAATTATTTTAGCAGCTACGATGATAGCAATGCTGGTTTCCTGTAACAAAGAGGAAACATCCACCAACCAAGATGCAATTTCCAATGCCGAAAGAGGTTGTGCCTCGCATGACGTCTTACAGGAACAATTAAAGGCAAATCCTGAATTAGCTATTAAGATGAACGAAATAGAATCGTTTACCGAAAAAGCAATCAGAGAAGGACGTTTAGTTAACGGAAAAATTGTAATCCCGGTTGTAGTAAATGTATTGTATCGTACAGCCGCAGAAAACATTTCACAAACACAAATTCAATCACAGATCGATATTCTTAACGAAGATTTCAATGCTACTAACAGCGATTTTAATCAGGTTCCGGCTGCATTTTCGGGAGTTAAAGCCAATGTTGGTATTTCCTTTGAGCTGGCGCAGGTAATCCGAAAATCGACTACTAAATCTTCCTGGGGCACAAGAGATGCAATGAAAAATGCTAAAAAAGGAGGAATAGACGCAACTACACCATCCACACACCTTAACTTATGGGTATGTACTATCGGCGGTGGTATCTTAGGATATGCGCAGTTCCCTGGAGGACCAGCTTCTACAGACGGTGTTGTATGTGACTCAAGATATTTTGGAGATACAGGAACAGCAACGTATCCTTTTAATTTAGGAAGAACTGCTACTCATGAAGTAGGTCACTGGATGAACCTTCGCCACATTTGGGGAGATGCAACTTGCGGAAACGATCAGGTAGCAGATACACCTTTACATAATACTGCAAATTACGGAGCGCCAACCTATCCGCATTACAGTACCTGTTCCGGAACACCAATTGAAATGACGATGAATTACATGGATTATACTGATGACCGTGCCATGTACATGTTCTCTGAAGGACAAAAATCCAGAATGATGGCGGTATTTGCTGCCGGAGGTCCGAGAAATTCCTTCGCACAACCATAAATTTCAGTTAAATAATTTCAAAAAGCCCGCTTGCTTACATGCGGGCTTTTTTTTGGCATATAAATTACAGGAAATACATGCGAATTCAATAATGACTGTTTTTCTTACACATTTATTTTTAATTGATTGTTAATAAAACATGAAATTTGATGAATTTTCAATAAAAATGCATCTACGTAATCCTTTTATTACAAAAATTATTTTTTTATTACAGAATTAGTTATATTATTGCAATCTATTCAACTATTAACAAACTATTTAACAAAAAAAACAATTTTTATGAAAAAAATTCTTTTATCAGCAGTAGTGTTGATGTCGTTAATGTCTTGTAACAAAGAAGAGTCTTCATTAGCTAATGAATCTTCTATGGATGCTCACAGAGGTTGTGCTTCTCACGAAGTACATATGGAGCAAATGAAACAAAACCCGCAACTGGCAATCAAAATGAATGAAATCGAATCATTCACTGAAAGAGCCATTGCCGAAGGACGTTTAGTAAACGGAAAAATACAGATTCCGGTAGTAGTAAACGTTTTATACAGAACATCTGCTGAAAATATTTCGCAATCACAAATTCAGTCACAAATTGACGTTTTAAACAAGGATTTCAACGCGCAAAACTCAGATTTCAATAAAGTTCCTTCTTTATTCTCAGGAGTTAAAGCTAACGTTGGTATCTCATTCGTTTTAGATGCTGTTTACAGAAAATCTACTACTAAAACATCTTGGGGAACAAACGATGCCATGAAAAAAACAACTCAGGGAGGTTTAAACCCGACATCACCAACTACAAAACTTAACTTATGGGTTTGTACTATCGGTGGCGGAATCTTAGGATACGCACAATTCCCTGGAGGTTCTTCTTCAACTGACGGTGTTGTTATTGATTCAAGATACCTTGGAACAACAGGAACAGCTACTGCTCCGTTTAACTTAGGAAGAACAGCTACTCACGAAGTAGGTCACTGGATGAACTTACGTCACATCTGGGGAGATTCTACTTGTGGAAATGATTATGTTTCTGACACTCCTTTACACAATACTGCTAACTACGGTGTGCCTTCATACCCGCACTATAGCACTTGTTCAGGAAATCCTGTAGAAATGACTATGAACTACATGGACTATACGGATGACAAAGCAATGTATATGTTCTCTAATGCTCAGAAATCAAGAATGTTAGCGATTTTCGCTTCTGGTGGTGCAAGAAATTCTTTCGCTCAACCGTAATCGAAAACAGAAATAAACTGAAAAACCCGCTCATTGTAGCGGGTTTTTTTATATTTTTAAATCTTAAACAATACTCAATTTATGACATCAAAAGAGATTTCAAACGGAATTATCAGAGCAGTTCTTTCCCTGGCAGCATTGACACTCTTATTGTACGTACTCTATTCCATAAGTACAGTCATAGTTTTCATATTAATTGCTATTGTTATTGCACTTATTGGCAATCCTATTGTAGAATTTCTGAAACGCCGACTGAAATTTTCGAACATACTGGCAGTAATCACTACCCTGCTCCTTTTCGTCGGAATGATGGCGGGATTCGTAATGATGTTTGTGCCCCTGATTATCTCACAAAGCGAAAACCTTTCTTTATTGGATACTGCTTCGGTGCAGCAAAATTTCAACGCGGTTTTACTTCAGATCAATACTTATTTAATGGAGCATAACATCGATTTTATGGCACTGGCCAAGAAATCCGACTTGTCTTCCAAACTGAATTTTAATTTTTTGCCCACGGTTTTAAATTCGATTCTGGGCGTCATAAGTAATTTCGGAATGGGATTGGCATCTGTTTCTTTCATCACTTTTTTTCTGTTAAAAGACAAAGTGCTATTTCAATATATCTACAGAAAAATTCTCCCGGATACTCATGAGGAAAAAATCCTCGCCTCCACGGATAAAATCTACTATCTGCTTTCCCGATATTTTAGCGGCATCCTACTCCAGCTTTTTATTGTTTTCGTACTTTATTTGATCGTATTGCTGGTTTTCGGAGTGAAGAGTGCCTTTACCATTGCCCTGATATGTGCGATCTTAAACATTATTCCGTATATCGGACCACTAATCGGAACCGTATTAGCTGTTTTGCTGACCATGATGGGCAATTTCGGCTCCGATTTCAGAACCGAAATCCTTCCAACCGCATTGTATGTATTAATCGGATTCACATTAGTACAGGTTATCGATAACAATTTCAGCCAGCCGATAATTTTCTCAAACAGCATAAAGTCACATCCGCTGGAAATTTTCCTTATTATTTTAATGAGCGGATTTTTATTCGGAGTGGCAGGAATGATTCTTGCAATTCCAATATATACAGCAATTAAGGTAATTTCTAAAGAGTTTTTACCTGAAAACAAGATCGTGAAAATTTTAACTAAAGACATTTAATTTGGATTCTCCACTATTAAACGCAGCAGTTCAGGATTTTATAACCGATTCGCTTCAGGCCAATTTTCCAAAAATTGCCCTGATGAAAAACCCGTTTCCGGATATCAAATGGAACGATATCTTAAACCAGATTGCCTCTAAAAACAAGGCAAAAGAAAAACTGCCAACGTGGTACGAACACAAATTCATCCTCTATCCTTCCAAGATTTCCATCGAGCAGACTTCTTCGGAAACTGCTGCAAAATATAAAGCCTCCCTTATCAATGGCGTAACTTTAATCGATTTATCCGGCGGATTTGGAATAGACGATTATTACTTCGCGCAAAAATTCAATAAAGTCGCTCATTGCGAAATCAATGAGGAATTATCTGCCATCGTTAAACACAATTACCAGATCTTAAACCAACGCAATATTGAATGTTATCAGGGCGATAGTCTGGAAACGTTGAAAAAGCTAAACTTTAAGTGGAGTTGGATTTACGTAGATCCTTCCCGAAGAAGCGATGTGAAGGGAAAAGTTTTCATGCTAAAGGATTGTTTGCCGAATGTGCCGAATTTACTCGATACTTACTTCGAATACACGGATCACATACTGATAAAAACCGCTCCGATTCTCGACATTACTTCCGGTTTGACGGAATTACAGTTTGTGAAACAAATTCATATCATCGCAGTAGACAATGAAGTAAAAGAATTGCTTTGGGAAATTGAAAAAGGATATGACGGCAAAATCACTCTGAATGCGGTGGCGCTGACAAAAGACAAAACCGAGATTTTTTTTGTTGATTATGGTTTAACCGAAGAAAAAGCGACTGCTTCTTTACCAAAAAAATACCTGTACGAGCCAAACGCCGCTATGATGAAAACGGGTGCTTTTGAAGCGATTGGTATTCACTATAATCTAGAGAAACTGCATCAGCATTCCCATTTATATACTTCCGATACCCTAATCGATTTTCCCGGCAGGAAATTTGCTGTAAAAGAGATAATTCCTTTTGACAAGGCAGAAGTAAAAAAACATCTGGAAGGCAAAAAAATGAACATTACAACCCGAAATTTCCCCATTTCCGTGGAAGAAATCCGGAAAAAATGGAAAATTAAGGACGGTGGAAATGACTATTGCTTTTTCACTACTGATATGAATAACGAGAAAATAGTTTTACTTTGCGAAAAAATTTAAATTTGAATATGAAACATATAATATCGGTCTTGTTTTTAATTATTGGATTGTATGGAAATGCGCAACAAAAAAATTGTGAGTATGACATAGATGAAAAAACCGATTCCACGTTTATTAAGAAAACCAGTGATTACCTTATCTACGAAAAGGATTTTGTTAGCTCCAAAAGCTATATTTTTTTCTCTTTAGTTAATTCCGATGGTACACCATACCTGAATTTTCAGTTAATGCAAAAAAGCAAAAGCTTCATCAACCCAAACTGCTTTGATAAGGCCTCTAAAATTTCGATACAATTAACCAATGGAAAAATCGTCACTTTACTAAGTGCCGGTGAAGCGTGCAGCCAGTTAATGTATGATGAAAAGGAAAGCAACAATATTCGTCTTTTGAACAACTATTTTCTTTTCAGTAAGGACGCTTACGAAGATTTAAGAAAATACCCGATTAGCATAATGAAGGTAAACTTTGCCACGGAAACGGTGGATTATGTTGTCAAAAAGGAATTAAAATCAGATGTTTTCAAGGGCAATTATTTCCCAGAGAACTATTTTATCAATTACCTGAATTGCGTGGAATAAATTATCTGCCTGATTTTTCCTTCTTATCAGTTTTTTTTATTTATGCTGCTTTAGGCACGTATGCCCTGTCTATTATTTTACAGGTATATTCCCGTATCTTAGTTTTATTTACTAATTTTACTACTTAGTTGTAAATCAATTAATTGACACTGTATTTTGATAAAAAAATTATGATTTTATTATCTAAATCATAACAATTATCAAAACTTCATTACTTTCATTTAGACATGCTTACAATAGTTCACACGTTTTCAGTAAGCCTACATTACTATTAAATTTCACATAATGAAGACAACAATTTTTACAATTTTAATGGCTACAATGCTTTTATATAATTGTGATAATGAACCTCTTGCCGAACAAAATGTAAACTCCGAAAAACGAAAAAAGCTTCCTAATATAGAAGAAGCTGTTTTCTCAAAATCAACCAGCATTACTAATGCATATTATGGTCCGGCAGCCGGCAAAATTTATGTTTATACCGGAGGTGAGGTGGGTATGGATCCCGAAGAAGAAATAAGAATTGAAAGACGAACTCTTACAAAAGAAATTATGGGCGTTAGATGCATCGTCCAGAATGACATCGTTTATTTGAATGGTATCATAATAGAAGATACGGACGATTGGCTAGCCCAAGACGATGATGGCAATTTATGGTATTTTGGCGAGTTTGTAAAAAATTATGATGATGACGGTAATTTTCTGGACAATGAAGGGTCATTTGAATATGGCATAGATGGCGCCTTGCCCGGATATTGGTTACCTGGAAATCCTTATTTAGGACAAGCCTATTATCAGGAATACTATCGGGGAAATGCCGAAGATCAAGCTGAAGTTATAGCGATTAATGAAAAAGTGACCATAGGCTTAGGATCATGGGACTGCTTAGTAACGAAGGATTTCAGCCGATTTGAGCCCTATGTATATGAAAAGAAATACTACGCAACAGGTGTTGGTTTGATAAAAGAGGAAAAATTTGAAAAAAGAGTATTAGTCGAGGTAATCGAATTGACAGAAATAATTGACAAATAACTTTCGCCCTAGGAAAGACACATCATATAAAAAGGCTTAAAAACAAAAAAACCACTGAAAATTTCAGTGGTTTTTTTGTGACCCCGTCAGGATTCGAACCTGAGACCTACTGCTTAGAAGGCAGTTGCTCTATCCAGCTGAGCTACGGGGCCATAAGCCTTTTTCAGTCTGAGTGGGAATACTGAAACTATTTCGTCGGGGTGGCAGGATTCGAACCTGCGACCTCCTGGTCCCAAACCAGGCGCGATGACCGGGCTACGCTACACCCCGAAAAGCGGAGAGACAGGGACTCGAACCCTGGCGACGGTTACCCGTCGACAGATTAGCAATCTGCTCCGTTACCACTCCGGCACCTCTCCTATTTGCAAAGAACTTATCCTTTTTTGCGGTTGCAAATGTAACGTAAGGATATCTCTTCTGCAACTATTTTTACTCTTTTTTTTAATTAAAGGCAAAGATAATTCAAAACTGTTTCATTGTCAGTAAAATAGGATTTTATAAAAAATCATAATTCTAAAGCAATATTTCACTTTCTCTTCGATGGCTGAAAAACCTCATATTTTTAAATTCAAATTTAATTATCTTGACAATTTTGGTTAAATTCGCATCTTCAACAAACTAACAACATTACATCATGAATAAAAAAGTAGTTATTGTATCGGCTGTACGAACTCCAATCGGAAGTTTTATGGGAAGTTTGTCAACCGTTACAGCGCCACAATTAGGTGCAACTGCCATTAAAGGTGCTTTGAATAAAATCAATTTAGATCCGAATTTAGTAGACGAAGTACTAATGGGTAACGTAGTTCAGGCCGGTACAGGCCAGGCTCCGGCTCGTCAGGCAGCTATCTATGCAGGTTTACCGAATACTGTTGCTTGTACTACAATCAATAAAGTATGTGCTTCAGGAATGAAAGCTATCATGCAGGGTGCTCAGGCTATCATGGCCGGTGATGCTGAAATCGTTGTTGCCGGCGGAATGGAAAACATGAGTTTGATTCCGCATTACGTACACATGAGAAACGGCGCTAAATTTGGTCCGGCTACTATGATAGACGGAATGCAGAAAGATGGTTTAACAGATGCTTATGACAACAACGCTATGGGCGTTTGTGCGGACTTATGCGCAACAGAATATAAAATCACCCGTGAAGAGCAGGATGCTTTCGCAATTCAATCGTATGAGCGTTCTGCTAAAGCTTGGGAAGCTGGAAAATTTGACAACGAAATTGTTCCGGTAAGTATTCCGCAAAGAAAAGGAGATCCAATTGTTTTCGCTAAAGACGAAGAATATACTAACGTGAAATTGGATAAAATCCCTGCCTTAAACGCAGTATTCACTAAAGACGGAACTGTAACCGCTGCAAATGCTTCTACAATCAATGATGGTGCTGCGGCTGTAGTACTAATGAGCGAAGAAAAAGCAAATGCATTGGGATTAAAACCATTAGCTTATATCAAATCTTACGCTGATGCCGCTCAGGAGCCAAAATGGTTCACAACTGCGCCGGCAAAAGCATTACCGAAAGCATTAGACAAAGCCGGTTTATCAATTGGCGATGTTGACTTTTTTGAATTCAACGAGGCTTTCTCCGTTGTTGGATTGGCAAATGCGAAAATCTTAGGATTAGACAATGATAAAGTAAACGTAAACGGTGGAGCAGTTTCTTTAGGCCACCCACTTGGATGCTCAGGCGCAAGAATCGTAGTTACACTAATTAATGTCTTAGAACAAAACAATGCAAAAGTTGGTGCTGCAGCTATCTGTAATGGCGGTGGTGGTGCTTCTGCAATTGTTATCGAAAGAGCGTAAATAAATTATTAGTTATGAGTTTTGAGTTATAAGTTGCTGAAAAATTTATAACTCATAACTCATAATTTATAACTCATAATTCTTGTAAATGTTTGCCATTTGTAATCTAGCCATAGTTCCATTACGTCTTGAACCCAGTGACAGAAGCGAATTAGTTTCTCAGGTGCTCTTTGGTGAGCATTTCGAAATTCTGGAGCAAACTGAAAAATGGTCCAGGATCCGGTTGGCTTTTGACGGCTACGAAGGCTGGATTGACAATAAGCAGTTTCAACTCATCTCAGAAGCAAACTATAAGTTTCTTTCAGATACGCCATGCGTTATGAGCGCTGATCTGATTGAATACATTACCACTCCTGACAATCATTTGTTACCCGTTCCCATCGGAAGTTCGCTTTCCTTTTTGGATGCTCCGGAAATCAATACGTCACAATTTGCATTTGAAGGGATGAAGGTTTGTGGTGTGAAGCCAAAATCAGAATTGGTCAAAACCGCATTTATGTACATGAACGCACCTTATTTATGGGGTGGAAAAACTCCCTTTGGAATTGATTGCTCCGGCTTTACGCAAATGGTATATAAGTTAAACGGACATTCACTTCTTCGCGACGCTTCGCAACAAGCTACTCAAGGTGAAGCATTAAGTTTCATCGAAGAAAGTGAGCCGGGTGATTTAGCATTTTTCGATAATGAAGAAGGCAGAATAACGCATGTTGGAATCATAATGGATGATAATTACATTATTCACGCCCATGGTAAAGTACGCATCGACCGTCTGGATCATTTAGGAATTTACAATATCGATACCGGAAGACATACGCATAAGCTCCGGGTTATCAAAAAGATCATATAAAAAAGCTCCGCAAATTTGCGGAGCTTTTTTATTACTCTAAAATTTATTTCTTAAAGAAATATTTTCAATATGTAGTACATAATTCCAGCAATCACTGCCGATACCGGAATGGTTAAAATCCAAGCCCATAATAAGCTGATAGTTACACCCCATCGAACTGCTGAAACACGTTTCGTAATTCCAACTCCGATGATTGCACCTGTAATAGTATGTGTAGTAGATACAGGAACCCCTAAATGCTCTGTTAAATATAATGTTGCAGCACCAGCAGTTTCAGCAGCAACACCTTCAAGTGGTGTTACTTTTGTAATTTTAGATCCCATAGTCTTAACGATTTTCCAACCGCCGCTCATTGTTCCCAAACCAATTACCAGGAAACTCGCAAGCGGTACCCACCACCAGAAATCGTCGGCTACGAACAATTTGAATCGGTCTTTAGATTCTGCAGCCATATATAGTGTGTCGCCTAATTTTATTTTATAGCAAATAACCGCAGCTCCGATAATACCCATTACTTTCTGAGCGTCATTTCCACCGTGACCTAAACTGAATAATGCTGAGGAAACCAACTGTAGTTTCTTAAACCATTTATCAGCCCTTGCCGGGTTAGCTTTTCGGCAGATATTCAAAATAAGTATCGTGATCAGATAAGACATAATCATACCCACCAAAGGTGCGCAGAAAATGAATAAAAACGTTGGAAGTACTTTTGCGTAGTTAATTACATCAATAGTTTCACCGTTAACAACATCAGAAAGAGCTCCGGCATGCGCCAAAGCAGCACCCATAAACCCACCTAACAAAGTGTGTGAAGACGAAGACGGGATTCCTAATTTCCAGGTAACTAAATTCCAGACAATAGCCGCAATCAATCCGGCAAGAATAACTTCAAGGGTAATAAAATTCTCGTCTACGGATTTGGCAATGGTATTACCAATCTTAAATTCCCCAATCCAGTATTTCGAAATAAAATAAGCAGCAAAGTTGAACACCGCCGCCCATAAAACCGCCTGAAACGGCGTAAGTACTTTTGTTGCAACGATAGTGGCAATTGAGTTCGCCGCATCGTGAAAACCATTGATATAGTCAAAAATAAGTGCTAGAACAATGATTATTATTAATAAGGTAAAATCCATAAGATTACTTTCAGATTGAAAAGGAAATTAAGAATGCTTAACAACAATTGATTCTAAAACATTCGCAACACCTTTACATTTATCAGTAGCTGTTTCTAATGATGAAAGAACTTCTTTATATTTGATGATGTTTTTTGCATCTGTTTCGTTTTCGAAGATATCCGCAACGGCTTTATCAAAAACGTTATCCGCTTTACTCTCTAATTTATTGATACGCTTGCAGGCATCAGCAATAGCTTTAAGATTGTTCATGTCTTTCAAATCATGAATCGCTCCTAAAATCAACTGGCAAGCCTCAAGGTTAATTTCTGTTAACTTACGGATTGATTTCGTAATTTTCTCAACCTGGTACAAACGCATTCTGCTCGCACCACCATGCATATAATCGGCAACATCATCCATTGCTTTGATTAACGCGTGGATATCCTCACGATCAAATGGAGTAATGAAATTTCGGCTTAATTCTAGGTGCGTTTTATGAGTGATTTCTTCAATATTAGCTTCAAGCTCTTCAATTTTCTTGTAGTAGCTCTCTCTTTCATTTTTCGGTGCATTTACCGCATCATGAAGTGTTTCTGCAAGTAGCGTTAACTGTGATGCAGCCTGTTCAAATAATGGAAAGAACTTTTTATCTTTCGGTACAAAAAATTGGAAAATACTGTTTAATGACATCGTATGTTAATTTATTGCTGCAAAAGTACCGGCGCAATGTTAAGTTAATGTTAAGTCAATGTTAAGCAAACAACAATTCCTATTTAACAATTCCATATAATGCCCACATTTAATTCTTTGTTTCACAGAACAAAAAGTTTCGTATTTTAGCGAACCAAAAATAGACTTATACCGTTAAACTAACTACAGAAATGGACATTAACTTCAACAAAAACGAAGATCACAACAAACTTTTACTTTCCGATTTAAAACAGCGTCTTGCCAAAGTAAAGATGGGTGGCGGCGAAAAACGTATAGCAAAATTACATGGCGAAGGCAAAATGACCGCTCGCGAACGTATCGAATATTTGCTGGACAAAGGTGCAAAAAGTATCGAAATCGGTGCTTTCGTTGGGGAGGGAATGTATAAAGAACATGGCGGATGTCCTTCCGGAGGCGTAGTTATCAGAATCGGATACATAAATAGCAAGCAATGTGTCGTAGTAGCTAATGATGCGACCGTAAAAGCCGGAGCCTGGTTTCCTATCACTGCAAAGAAAAACCTTCGCGCACAGGAAATCGCAATGGAAAACCGTTTACCTATCATATATTTAGTGGATAGTGCAGGAGTTTATCTTCCGATGCAGGACGAAATTTTCCCGGACAAAGAGCATTTCGGACGTATTTTCCGTAACAATGCCATCATGAGCAGCATGGGAATTACCCAAATTGCTGCTGTAATGGGAAGCTGTGTTGCCGGTGGCGCTTACCTTCCGATCATGAGTGACGAAGCCTTAATCGTAGATAAAACAGGAAGTATTTTCCTTGCCGGAAGTTATTTGGTAAAAGCTGCCATTGGTGAAAGCATCGATAACGAAACCTTAGGCGGAGCGACAACGCACTGCGAAATTTCAGGTGTAACTGATTATAAAGCAAAAGACGATAAAGATGCTTTGGACACTATCCGAAACATCGTCGGGAAAATCGGCGATTATGATAAAGCCGGTTACAACCGAATCAAAGCCGAAAAACCGGCCTTAGATGAAAATGAAATCTTCGGAATCCTTCCAAAAGCACGTACGGACCAATATGACATGATGGAAATCATCAAGCGTTTGGTGGACAATTCTGAAGTTGACGAATACAAAGCCGGGTACGGACAATCCATTATTACAGCGTACGCAAGAATTGACGGTTGGGCAGTAGGAATCGTAGCCAACCAACGTAAAATTGTAAAAACAACCGGTGCGAAAACCAAACCGAGTGAAATGCAGTTTGGTGGCGTAATTTATTCTGATTCAGCCGATAAAGCGACTCGTTTCATTGCCAACTGTAACCAAAAGAAAATTCCGTTGGTATTTGTGCATGATGTTACCGGATTCATGGTAGGCTCGAAATCAGAGCATGGAGGAATCATTAAAGATGGAGCCAAAATGGTAAATGCCGTGGCCAATTCCGTAGTGCCGAAGTTCACTGTTATTGTGGGCAACTCTTATGGCGCAGGAAATTACGCGATGTGCGGAAAAGCATACGATCCAAGATTGATTTTTGCCTGGCCAAGCGCTGAATTAGCCGTAATGGGCGGTGCACAGGCAGCTAAAGTATTATTACAGATTGAGGAATCTTCAATGCGGGCAAGAGGTGAAGAAATCACTCCTGAAAAAGAAGCAGAACTGTTCAATAAAATCAAGTCGCGTTACGATGAGCAGGTTTCACCATATTATGCGGCTTCACGACTTTGGACCGATGCTATCATTGATCCGCTGGATACCCGAAAATGGATTTCCATGGGAATAGAAGCTGCGAACCACGCTCCTATTGAAAAACCGTTTAACCTTGGTGTGATTCAGGTTTAACCATAAACAAATAGTAAATGAAAAATACAGCAATCGCACTATTATTCTTCCTTTCTGCTCTTTCATTGTATGCTCAAAATAAAATTGAAAATCTGAAAGTGACTTGGCCTGAAGAATACAAATGGAAAGTCGGCTCAAATCAGGAAGACGAAAGCATGCATTTTATGGAATTAATCCCTGAAAAAGAGACTCTTGAAAACTGGACAATCATTGGTACCATGATGTCCTTAAAAAATGTAACCAAAATGCCTATGGACAAGGCAATGGAAATTTTCTATCAGCAAACCAAAGCGACGGCACCAGACGCAAAGATATCGGTTATTGAGAAAAATGAAACCGGGAAAAATCACTGGATTCTATTTAAAGTAGAAGTTGAAAAGTATTTGGATGATCCCAATCCCGAATCGCAGGTATATTATATCATACAGGGAGATTCTTCTTTATATGTAAATCTTGTTGGCATAAAAGAGAAAAAAATCTCCAAAGCATTTGAAGCCAAATGGAGCAAAATTTTTAAAGCCAGCGAATTGGTTTATCAATAGGCAACGATTTATTTAAAATCTTTAAAAAACACGTGAGCGATTTATAAAATTCTCACGTGTTTTTTTTATGCAGACAATAAAAAAATGTAAGTATTTTTGTAATTCCTGTTTTTTACTCGTTTTCACATGAAATTGATAAATACAGTTGTGAAGAAAAATAGTAGAGTAACAAATTAACAAAATCTAGTACTAACATATGTAGCTTATTTTTAATTTTACAATTATGAAAAACATTCTATACACTTTCCTCCTTCTTTCAGGATTGCAACAGGCAACAGCGCAGCACTTTACAAGAAAAGACAGCC
>NZ_CAMLMK010000069.1 GCF_946481155.1 uncultured Flavobacterium sp. | reverse complement strand
ATAAAGTGGAATTTATTTTTGAAAACATTAACCTTCCCTTTGATGATGCGAATAATGATGGTTATGTAGCATTCAAAATCAAAACAAAACCGACATTGGTTAGCGGAGATACTTTCAGCAATACAGCGAGCATCTATTTCGATTATAACTTCCCAATCGTGACCAATACCGCTACAACAACAATTGCTGCCCTGAGCACTCAGGATTTTGGATTCTCAAGCTATTTCATGTTATATCCGAATCCGGTAAATGATGTGCTTACCCTTGAAACAAAACAAACAATCGAAGTAAGTTCCATAAATGTCTACAATCAGTTAGGACAGTTGGTTTTAGTGGTGCCAAATGCTGAAAACGTTTCTAAAGTAGATGTTTCCAATTTAGCATCAGGGAATTATTTCATAAAGATCAATTCTGATAAGGGAACTTCGAATACTAAGTTTGTTAAGAAGTAATCTTTTTTAGATTAAAATATAGATCCCGATTGCAGTTTGTAGTCGGGATTTTTTATAAGAAAATTCATTTTCACCTACTCATTTTCCCTACTTTTGCACCACTAAATTTACCTCATGAAAAAATTTTACTTTTTAGTATTGGCCTTAGGTCTTTTTAACGGCGTCAGTGCGCAAAATATCAATTTTCCGGATGTGAATTTTAAGTCTAAACTTCTGCAGGCCAGTCCCAGTAACCAGATTGCAAAAGATATGGCAGGAAATTGGTTTAAAATCGACGCCAATAATGATGCTCAGATACAGGTGAGTGAAGCTTTAGCGGTAAAGTATTTAAATGTCAACAATATCGGAAATTCTGATCCGAATCTATATATCACAAATCTGGAAGGATTGGATTTTTTCTCAAATCTTGAGCATTTTGATTGCACGTTCAACAGAATAGTAAGCTATGACTTCTCCAGTCTGGTCCATCTGATTTATTTGAGTGTGACGCAAAATCCGACATTAAATTCTGTGAACGTGGATGGCCTGGTTAATTTAGTAAATTTACAATGTATGGGAAGTAGCGCACTCTCTAGTTTAGATTTATCTAGTTGTAGGTCATTAAGTACTTTTTCCTGTTCTGGTTCCGGATTGCAGTATGTCAATTTAAAAAATGGAGCCAATGAAACATCGATGAATTTTAATTCAAATCTTGTTTATTTATGTGTTGATGATACGCAGGAGGCTCCCATTATAAGTAATCCTCAAAATTATGGCTTAACAAATTGCAATATAAATACGTACTGTTCCTTTGTGCCGGGAGGACCATTTTATACAATGCAAGGAAATGCATCTTACGATTTAAACAGTAATGGATGTGATGTCTCGGATTTACCTTTCCCCGATTTAAAAATTGCAGTAACAAGACCAGGTTTCAATAGGGTAGTAGTGTTTAACTCCTCAGGGCATTACAGTCTGCCAGTTCAGGCAGGAACTTTTACAGTAACTCCTGTTCTTGAAAACCCAACGTATTTTAATGTGTCACCTCTAACGGTAAATATTACATTTCCAACGCAATCCAGTCCCTTAAATCAGAACTTTTGCGTTACAGCAAATGGTGCCCATCCTGATTTAGAAATTACATTATTGCCCACTACTCCGGCCAGACCCGGCTTCGATGCAGTTTATAAGCTGATTTATAAAAACATAGGAAATCAAACGCAATCAGGTTCAGTTACATTACGTTTTAATGATTGGATTTTTGACTTTGTTTCTGCAAGTCCGGCAATTTCAAGTCAAATCATAGATGCAATTTCTTGGGATTTTACGAATCTTATGCCTTTTGAATCCCGAGAAGTGACAGCTACTTTAAACTTAAATTCACCAACGGAGACTCCTCCGGTGAATGGTGGTGATCGCTTGACTTTGTATGCTGAAGTTTCTCCATTTGAAACAGATGAAACGCCTGAGAATAATTTATTTGGAATAAAACAGCTTGTTGTAAACTCATTCGATCCAAATGATAAAACCTGTTTACAAGGCGCAACCATTGCACCAAGTGAAGTAGGGAAGTATTTGCATTACATGATTCGTTTTGAAAACACGGGAACTTTCCCTGCTGAGAATATTGTAGTGAAAGATATGATTGATACTGCTAAATTTGACATTGCTACTTTAGTGCCAATCAAAGGAAGCCATTCGTTTGTTACTAATATTACTGGGAATAAAGTCGAGTTTATCTTTGAAAACATCAATCTTCCTTTTGACGATGCCAATAACGACGGGTATGTGGCATTCAAGATTAAAACGAAACCGACATTAGTAAACGGAGATACGTTCAGTAATACGGCTAATATTTATTTCGATTATAACTTCCCAATTGTGACCAATACTGCTACAACTACAATTGCGGCGCTGAGCAATCAGGATTTCGGCTTCTCAAGCTATTTCATGTTATATCCGAATCCGGTAAATGATGTGCTTACCCTTGAAACAAAACAAACAATCGAAGTAAGTTCAATAAATATCTACAATCAATTAGGGCAATTAGTTTTGGTGGTGCCTAAGGCTCAAAACGTTTCTAAGGTGGATATTTCCGGTTTAGCATCAGGGAATTATTTTATAAAAGTGAATTCTGATAAGGGAACTTCTAATACGAAGTTTGTTAAGAAGTAAGCTTTTTTTAAATTATATATAAAATCCCGATTGCTACTGGTAGTCGGGATTTTTATTTGTCAAAATCACTGTTCCAGATAACGGTGTTAAAGTTTTTTCCATGCGAAACCCCGTAATAAATACCGATTGCGCACCAATACTTGAAAATAAACAAGAAGGAAATTAACCGCATGGTGCTTGGTGCTGCTTTCCCGTAGAAATTTTCAGGTAAGAGCATGCTGCAGACTGCACTGAGGAGAAGGAAAAACAGGAGCAGGTTGCTTAAATTTCTAAAAGGCAATACGAGCCATTTTCTAAGCGGATGCAAATCGTTTCCCCATTTGTGAATCAAGTAATAGTAATCGTTTCCAATCGGTACAAACAAAATCGGATCGTCATATCTTTTTAACTGGAATACTTTGGAAGGCGCAATCAGCTTAAACCCACTTAGTTGGGTTTGGTGTGTTTTCTCCAGGTTTTTTATTTTGGAAACAACTTCTTCCGGAAACGGGATTTTGTACAAATGACTGTCCAGAAAACGAAGTCTAAAATCAATACAGGTTGTTTTTATCTGATCGATATGGAAAATCCTTTCGGTTTCAAGCAAATCAAAGACAAAGGCATTTTCAGTTGTTTCTGAACGGGAGCGCAATTTTGTTCGTATTTCAGCTCTTTTGATTTCATCTTCCGCCAATAAAGCTTTAACCGATGCTAACTGGTCGGTAAAATGGCCGGATCTCTTGCGTTTCGAAATCAGTTCCTCATGAATATTTGTCTTTTTAAGTAACATAGTTCATGATGTTTTATAACATGCTCTAAGTTAGCTATTTATGAATAAAAAATCAAGCGAAACATTGAGTTTTTAGATAGAGCTGTGCCAAAAAAAATCCTGCAAAGCAAGCCTTACAGGATTTATTATTTTTAAGTATGAATTTATTTATCGCAATTGAGCACCTACTTCTTTTTCAAAATTCTGCTGCAGCTTGCTCATGATTTTGTCGATCTGTGTGTCTGTAAGCGTTTTTGAGCTATCCTGAATGGTGAAACTCACAGCATACGACTTCTTGCCTTCCGGAAGGTTGTTGCCTTCATACACGTCAAATAAATTAACATCTTTCAATAAGGCTTTTTCTGTTTGCTTCGCAATAGAATAAATCTGCTCAAACTGTACATTGGAATCTAGTAACAAGGCTAAGTCCCTGCGTACTTCCGGATATTTCGGAATCTCAACAAATTTGATTTTTGTAGAAAGTAATTTAAGGATTTCTCCCCAGTTAAAATCGGCAAACAAGACTTCCTGTTTGATATCGAAGTGTTTTAAGATCGATTTTTTTACGGTTCCGAATTCCACAATCGTTTCCTTCCCAATTGTCAATGCCATTCCTTCTGCAAATACGTCATTTTCAAATGGCTGCGCTGTTGTTTTAGAAATACCGATACGCTCTAAAATAGCATTGATATACCCTTTGAATAAGAAGAAATCAGATGGTTTTTGGCTTGTCGTCCAGCTTTCCATCAAACGATTTCCGGTTACGAATAACGTCAGGTGTTTTACCTCGTTATAACCCGAAGGCATTTTATGGTATGTTTTTCCGAATTCGAATAATTTCAGATCGGCATTTTTTCTGTTGATATTGTAGGATACTGCTTCCAATCCACTAAACAACAACGATTGGCGCATCGCCGATAAATCATTACTCAAAGGATTCAGCATCATTACGTTGAATTCTTCTTTTAATTTATCCGACAGCTTCACATAGTCAGGCGAAGTCAATGAATTGGCCATCATCTCGTTAAAGCCTTGTGATGCTAATTGATTGGCAACGATGTTCTGTATTTTGTAATCTTCTGTTCGCGAGGAATTTGAAATCGAAGCGTTTAATTTCGTAGTGAAATTGATGTTGTTATAGCCGTAAACACGCAGAATTTCCTCGATAACATCGATCTCACGCTGAACGTCAACGCGATAGGCCGGAATAATCAATCCCAAACCGGCATCGGAAACACTGTTCACTTTGATGTCAAGCGAAACAAGTATTTTCTTGATGGTTTCTTTCGGGATTTCCTGACCGATAATTTTATTAACCGTACTGAAATGCAGTAATACGGAGAAGTCCTCAATTTTCTTCGGATAAATATCGATTGGATCGGAAGTGATTTCCCCACCGGCAACTTCCTGAATCAGAAGGGCGGCGCGTTTCATTGCATATTCTGTGATGGTCGGATCAATTCCTCTTTCAAAACGGAACGATGCATCTGTACTCAAAGTATGTCTTTTCGCAGTTTTACGAACAGAAACGGGATTGAAATAAGCACTTTCAAGGAAAATAGCAGTAGTGTTTTCTGTAACTCCTGAATTTTTGCCACCGAAAACACCCGCGATGCACATTGGTCCGTTTTCGTCGCAAATCATTAAATCTTCTTCGTGAAGCGTTCTTTCTACATCATCCAGCGTAGTGAATTTCGTTCCTGTCGGAAGCGTTTTTACAATGACTTTATTTCCTTTGATTTTTGCCGCATCAAAAGCGTGTAAGGGCTGACCTAATTCATGTAAAACATAATTAGTTACGTCAACAATATTGTTTTTTGGCGTCAGGCCGATAGCTTTCAAACGATTTTGTAACCAACTTGGTGAAGATTTTACCGTAATGCCTGAAATAGTAACACCGCAATATCTTGGTGCTAGCTTTGAGTTTTCAACTTTGATGTCGATTTTAAGCGTACGTTTTTCCACTTTGAATTTACTCACCGAAGGCGTCATTAACTCCGAATGGTTGATGCCTTTCTGAGTCAGTCCAGCGCGGATATCCCTGGCAACACCCCAATGACTCATGGCATCGGCGCGGTTTGGCGTTAAACCTATTTCGAAAACTTCATCGGTTTCAATGTTGAATACTTTGGAAGCCGGTGTTCCCGGAACGAGTTTCTCATCCAGGATCATAATCCCGTCGTGACCTTCGCCCAGACCTAGTTCGTCTTCAGCACAAATCATTCCGTGGCTTTCTTCCCCGCGGATTTTACCTTTTTTAATTTCGAAAGCGTTTCCTTCCTTATCATACAATTTTGTACCTATAGTCGCCACAGGTACTTTTTGTCCGGCAGCTACATTCGGAGCACCACAAACCACCTGTACCGGAGCGTTTCCATCCCCTAAATCTACTGTGGTTATTCTTAATTTATCGGCATTAGGATGTTGAACGCAAGTCAGCACATGACCAACAACTACGCCTTCCAATCCGCCTTTAAGGCTTTCGAATTTGTCAACACCTTCCACTTCAAGACCTAAATCAGTCAGTAAAGCCGAAGTTTCCTCTGAATTCCAGTCTATTTTTATGAATTGTTTTAACCAATTGTATGATATACGCATTTCTGTATCGTTTTATGAGTCTGCAAAGATAATAATTGTGTTGAATTTATACAGCGGAATTTGCGGTTTTATGACTAAATAAAAATAAAAAAACAGCTCGTTTTTAAGGCGAACTGTTTCAGTATAGTTGCTTGTTCAGACTTATTTTTTCAGGAAAGGAATCAAACCGTCGAAATAGGTTTTCTGGTCATCATAAAATGCCATATGGCTCCCTTTCGGGCAGTATAAATACGTTCCTTTTTGCACTAATTTTGACATTTGTTCCATGTGTTTCGGATCCATGGTATCATATTTGGCTCCGATTACCAATGTTGGGATGTTTATATTTTTCAGATCCGGCATACGATTCCATGAGGCTAACTTCCCTGAAATCCCAAATTCGCTTGGTCCCTGCATGGTGACATAAAGCGATTGGTTCATTTTCGAGAAAGAACGGTTCATGGGTTCGGGCCAGTCTTTTAAAGGAATCCGGCAGATGTGCTTTCCATAGAAGTGTGGCATGAGCAATTCCATGTATCTTGGGTTGGAGAAATCTTTAGCATTTTCAATCGCCCGGATTTCGCTAAGTACCTGCGGATTCATTTGTGGCGCCAAAACATCTTCAGCATATTTTCCGTACGCAACCGCATCCGACATCATATTAGAAATGATCAGGCCTTTCATATTGTTTTGATATTTCAGTGTATATTCCATCGCAAGGATTCCGCCCCACGAATGCCCGAGTAAATAAAAATTGTCTTTATTTAAATGCAACGCCTTGCGTACCTGTTCCACTTCCTCAACATATCTTCCTAAATCCCACATGGCAGTATCATTGGGATTATCGGAATTCCCGCAACCCAACTGGTCGTAATAAATGAATTCTATACCTTCCGCAGGAAGAAAACTCTCAAAGCATTCAAAATATTCGTGTGTTGCGCCCGGTCCGCCATTAAGGAGCAGGACCTTTATTTTCGGATTGTTCCCGATTGTTTTGGTCCATACGTTAAATTTCCCTTTCGGGGTTTGAATGGGAATTACTTTAACGCCACCGGTTTGAATCAGCACATCACTTTTCTTAAAGTAATAATTAATCGTTGAAACAGTTTTATCGGCAGGTTCGTTGCAGCTGGTGAAGAATAGGGCTGTGAGCAAAATGCACACTACGGTTGAAATTCTTGTTAGCATAACTTTTTCTTATAAAATTAAAGAATTTCTTCAACGTGGCGCTTGATGTTATCCGAAATTTTCTTCGTTGGCAAATCATTCTCATCGTTACCGAACGGATCTTCAATCTCTTCGGCAATTAATTCCAGACTCGCTAAAACGTAAAATATAAAAACCACTACCGGTATTACGTAGTAACCTAAACTGAATACATATCCAAAGGGAAGCGTCATGACAAAGAAGAAAATGAATTTCTTTATGAATGCACTATAAGAGTAGGGAATAGGCGTGTTTTTAATACGTTCGCAGGCACCGCAGATATCTGTAAATGACTGAATTTCATTGTTCAGGATAATAAGCTGGTCGCCGGTGATTTTGCCTGATACGTACAAATCGTTTATTTTCTGAAACAGCATTTTTGCGATCTGGTTCGGACGGTGTTTTTCATGATCGATTTTTAAATCCAGCCCGTCGAAGAGCATTTTACTGGTTTCCTCATTTTTCAGGTGTTTGTTAAGGATGGAAGCATACCCGGGGATTAATTTCCTGAAGAACATCTTATCGTGCTCATCTTTTAGAATCGCAGACAACTTCATAGCCATATTCCGGCTATTATTTACCAGGCTTCCCCACATTTTTCGGCCTTCCCACCAACGATCGTAGGCAGTATTCGTACGGTATGCCAGCAATAAGGAAATTACAAAACCCAGCATTCCGTGCATGATGCCGATGTTCTTTACATGGCTATCTTCAGGCAGTTTCCAATATTCCATTTCGAGATAACCAACAACTCCGGCGTAAATACCAAGAAAAAGCATCATCGGCAGCAATTGCCGGAACGTATCCGCTTTATGAAATCTAAAAATGAAAGTAATCCAGTCTTTTGGGTTGTATTGTACCATTCTTTAATTATGAGTTATCAATTATGAATTATGAGTGTTCTTCTATTTTCGGTATTCTTTTCTCTTGCTTCCTTCTTCTTAACTAATGTAATTCCAGATATTCTTCTTCCTGCTCATTTCAATGAATGCCCTTCTTAAGGCCTGATGTTCCGGTTTTTCCATCGGGGCATCATCTTTTAAGAGTTTTATCGCATGAATACGCGCGAATTGGAGAATATCTCTGTCTTTTACCAAATCGGCAATCTGTAAATTCAGGACGCCGCTCTGCTGGGTGCCCATAATATCTCCGGGACCGCGGAGTTTTAAATCGACTTCAGCAATCTCGAATCCGTCATTTGTGCTGCACATGGTTTCGATTCGGGTTTTGGTATCGCTGCTCAGTTTGTGCCCGGTCATTAAAATACAATAGCTCTGCTCGGCACCACGGCCTACACGACCCCGAAGCTGATGCAATTGCGACAACCCGAAACGTTCCGCGCTTTCAATAATCATGACACTCGCATTAGGAACATTGACGCCGACTTCAATAACCGTAGTCGCTACCATAATATTAGTTTTTCCTTCCGAAAAGCGTTTCATCTCAGCATCTTTTTCAGAAGGCTTCATTTTGCCGTGAACAATCGAAACGGAATAGTGAGGCAGTGGAAAATCACGCGAAATGCCTTCAAAGCCATCCATCAGATCCTTATAATCCATTTTCTCCGATTCCTGAATAAGCGGGTAAACAATATAAATCTGACGTCCTTTAGCAATTTCATCCTTCAGGAATTTCCAGACTTTTAGTCGGTTGCTGTCAAAACGATGTACAGTCTGGATCGGTTTTCTTCCCGGTGGCAATTCGTCAATCACGGAAATATCCAGATCGCCATACAAACTCATCGCCAGTGTCCGGGGAATAGGAGTAGCCGTCATCACTAAAACATGCGGCGGAATTTCGCTTTTCTTCCACAATTTGCTTCGCTGTTCTACTCCAAAACGATGCTGCTCGTCAATTATTGCAAGACCTAAATTCTTAAACTGAACTTTGTCTTCCAGCAGGGCATGCGTACCGATGATGATATGCAGGCTCCCGTTTTCAAGTTCTTCGTGGATGATTTTCCTGTCCGCCGTTTTCGTTGAACCGGTTAATAATTTTATGTTGAGGTTTAAGTCTTTAGCTAATTCGGTAATTCCGTTGAAATGTTGAGAGGCAAGGATTTCGGTTGGTGCCATTAAGCATGCCTGAAATCCGTTGTCCAATGCCAAAAGCATACTCATCAGTCCCACAATCGTTTTTCCGGAACCTACATCTCCCTGAAGCAATCGGTTCATTTGTGCTTTGCTACCCAGATCGTTTCGGATTTCCTTGAGCACTTTTTTCTGCGCATTCGTTAAATCAAAAGGAAGATGATTATTGTAAAATTCCGTAAAATAAGCGCCCACTTTTTCAAACGGATGCCCTTTGATTTTATGTTTTCGGATGAGGTTTTTGGTAATCAGCTGTAGTTGGATAAAGAACAACTCCTCAAACTTTAATCGGAATTGTGCCTTCGCCAAAAGTTCCTGGCTTTTCGGGAAATGTATATTGAACAATGCGACGTTTTTCGGAATCAGTTTTACTTCTTCCAGTAAATAACCGGGCAATGTTTCGGTGAACAGATTTTGCGTTTCTATGAAAAGCTGCTGCATCATTTTATTGATGACCTTATTCGAAATGCCTTTGTTGGCCAACTTTTCCGTACTCGGATAAACAGGCTGCATCGCCGACCGCAGGCTTGCTTTATGTTCTTCCAGCAATTCCATTTCCGGATGGGCCATATTGAACAAACCGTTGAACGATGTCGTTTTTCCGAAAATCACATAAGGAACATTTAGTTTCAGGCTTTCGCGGATCCATTTCTGGCCCTGAAACCAGACGAGTTCCATTTCGCCGGTATCGTCAACGAAAGTAGCGACTAAACGTTTGCCTTTTTTCTGCTCAATGGTTTTGATGTGAATTACTTTGCCGACAATCTGAACCTCTGAATTACTGTTTTGCAGCTCGTTGATTTTGTAGTACCGTGTACGGTCGATATAGCGGTTGGGATACAGATTTATTAAATCGCCATAACGGTGAATATTGAGTTCCTTGCGCAACAATTCCCCACGCTGCGGACCAACGCCTTTTAAATATTCTATGGGAGTGTCGAGAAGGTTATTCATTTTGGCTTAAAAAAGTAAAGGCGAAGATAGCGGATAATTAGATAATTTAAAAACGTTTGAATACAGAACAGCCGGAAAAGTAAATTATTGTTTTGAAATATTGTTTTGTACGAAAATTAAGTGATAAATTCATGCCCGTAAAAATTACGCTGATGAATCCTCCAATATACATACTCGGCACCGGACTTTCCCATAACGGATCGGTAGTATTGCTGAAAAACGGCAGCGTTTGTGTTGCCATAGAAAAAGAACGCATAAGCCGGATCAAGCATGATGGAGGGAATGATACGCTGGCAATCCAATATTGTCTCGATGCTGAAGGGATTACTCTGGAAGATATTAGCCTGGTAGTGCAATGTGCCAATTTTGATATTCCGGACCGAAATCAATTTAAAGGAAAGCGCCTTTTTGCAACCTCAGATAAACCGATAATCGTTGACATTTCCCATCATTTGGCACATGCTTACAGCGCTGTAGGTACTTCGCCTTTTTCGGAATGTGCGGTGATGGTAATTGATGGTTGCGGAAGTCCGTTAAATCAGTTTTTAGAACTACATACCGAGCAGAAAAAATACATCGATCCGCGTTTCCTAGAAGAAACCCAAATGCTATGTGAGAAAGACAGTTTCTATCACTACGACGGGCAAAAACTAACTCCATTGTTGAAAGATTTTAGTACGATGTCAGCTAGTCATGATTCATTATCGCTTCCGACTACCCGGCATTCCATTGGAGGTTTTTATGCTGCGATTAGCAAATATGTTTTTGGAGATATGGATGACGTAGGTAAATTAATGGGACTTGCACCGTTCGGAACTACCGGAGTTTATGATTTGGAAGCGTTTGAATTCAAGTCTGATAACTTATATGTTAAAGACGACTGGAAAAATCATTTTACAAATCCTTCGCAGGGTTATGAATATTTTAAAGAGCATTTCAGTTATTATGCAAATGTTGCCAAATGGGCTCAGGAACAGGTTGAAAAAGCAGTGCTGCTATGCATTAAAAATCGTCTGGAACAATTCCCGCATGAGAATTTGTGCTACTCGGGAGGTGTTGCTCTTAATGCAGTTGCCAATGCTAAACTGCAGGACACAAAAATCGTAAAAGAACTCTATTTTGAACCTGCTGCCGGAGATAATGGACTGGCATTGGGCTGTGCATATTACGGATGGCTGGAATATTTTAAAATGCGAAAAGTGCCGCACGATGGAAGCACTTGCTTCGGGAAACAATATTCTGAATCAGAAATCAATGAAGCACTTCAAGGCGAATCTGTTGAAAAGTACAGCCAAAAGCAATTTACTGAGGAAGATGAATTATTGAAATATTGTGCCGAAAAACTAAATGCAGGGAAAACAGTTGCATGGTTTCAGTCGGGTGCCGAGTTTGGTCCGCGTTCCCTCGGCAGAAGGAGTATCCTGGCACATCCCGGAACTGAAAAGATGAAAGACCATATCAATGGCAATATTAAATTCCGGGAAGATTTTCGTCCATTCGCGCCAAGCGTTTTAAAAGACAAAGTTTCCGACTATTTTCAGGTTGGTCGAAATAGCCCATACATGATTCTGGTAGACAAAACCCGTCCGGAATATCTTGACAAGCTTGTCAGTGTAACACATCGCGATGGATCTGCGCGTGTGCAAACCGTGGAGGAAAGCTGGAATCCCCGTTTTCATAAGTTGCTGAAAGAATTCGAAAAACAAAGCGGAATAGCCGTACTGCTCAATACGAGCTTAAACAGAAAAGGGATGCCGATAGTGGAAACGCCTAGGGAAGCCCTTCAACTGTTTGAAGAAACGGCTTTGGATATTTTAGTTATGGAAAACACGGTTGTTGAAAAACAAAATATAGAATTGGCTGCCGATTTTGTAACAACGGAAAAAGCTACTTGTTCAGATTCTTAATTAGGTCGTTGGCAACAGAAGTATTCATCCGTTTCAGTTCTTCCATAATTTGTCTTTTTTGCTCTGCGCTCATTTCAGGAACGGGCTTAACAAATTGATTTAGATTAGCTTCCTTAAAAAACAAATCATCGGTCCATTCGTTTCGTACTCCGTCAATCACAAGGTGTATCCGGTCATGATTGCCCCGGTTGGCTACAGAATGCGTAAAATTAGCATCGATATACCAACATTCACCTTCGTTCATTCTTAGGCGTTCATTATCGAGAATGAATTCAACTTCTTCATTGGTTATAATCGGGATGTGGATTCGGAAACAGCCATCTTCATAGCCTAAACAGTAGTCTTTATGAGGTTTTATTTCGGCTCCGACCGCCAAACGCAACAATCGTACGGAAGTCTTCCTGAACAACAAATCGTCCAATATCGTTTTAATATAAGGACAAAATTCCAGCGCATCGGTGTAAATTAGATCTTTGGTGCTGTTATTCATTGCTTTAATGTTATCCGATTTTCCATCCTCGGACATTAGTGCAATGGAAGACCAGTCACCGCTGTAATCTTTTTTGTTGTAATGGTTGATCCAATTTTCGGGCATTACTTTTTCTAAATCCGTTTTTAGTTTTTCAGTATCGAAAACGAAAGGGAATTTGATATGTCGGATAAGTTCGTTCATAATTAATCTCTTAACCATTTTTGCATAACCGGGAAAGCTTCTTTGTTTTCCTTTTCGGCGCGTTCTTTCCCCAGTGTGAGTTCCATCCATTCCAATAAAGGCAAACCGATGAAATTTCCAATAGAATAATTTTCAATCAGCCATTCCGAATTTCCTTTATAACCGTTTGGGTGAAAAACAACTTCGAAAGACAATTCCAAATGCTGTGCCGCGGCATACGACCATAGCATCGCACCGATTTCATCGCCTTGGCTTGGCCACTCTTTTGGCATTGCTTCGGACCCGATATGTTTTCGATTTTCCGATGAGGTTACTGCCAGATGTCCGGCTTCGTGTAAGATGTCACCCGGATATTTCAGTTTGGAATAATCGATGAAAAGACTATCCGGACCCAGCTCAAGTCCGGGCAGAAAAGTGTCATCATCCAATTCCTTTTCAACGGTTTTGATGTTTATCTCTTCCAGAAAAGATATTATTTTTTGCAGGGCTGAGGTCATAACGTTTCTTTATTTCGGAATTAAATCGCAGTACCAGAAACCGTAATCGTACGCATCGGAAGCATTGGTATCACAAGCATCATTCGAAGCTTCCTGTTTTGGTTTTTCATATTTTCGATAAACGACTTCACCAATTTCAAAATCAATGGGTTTTGAGAAAATTGGTCCGTCGAAAGTAAAAGTGTGAAACTCCCCATTTTCGCCGCAAACATCTACATCGTCAGGTAAATCGGCTATGAATTGTTCGTCGATAATTCTTCCTGCGAAACTTTTGTCCAGGTTACGCTCGTTGACACAGGTCACAATCGTTTTGAAACCTAAATTTATAAACTCACGAATCAGTTCTTTTGTATCAATCTTCCATAACGGGAAAACGCCTTCCAATTGCATTTCAGCTAATT
This sequence comes from uncultured Flavobacterium sp., assembly GCF_946481155.1. Next base: position 1,596 of record NZ_CAMLMK010000069.1, on the reverse strand, counting down.
TGCCTTCACGGTATTTGCGTAAGTCTTCCAGAAAAATATCTCCGAAAATAGAATGGGTCACGCCTTTTTCTTTGAATTTTTCCAAAGTTTCGCGCATCACGTTTTCGTAGACTTCCATAGTAGGCATCTCCGGAATTTCCATTTTATGAAGCGGTAAACCGATGCTTTCGGCTTGCTGATCCAGTAATTCAGCGCGAACGCCGTGCATTGATATACGATTGTATTGTTTGTTTACGCTTGTTAGCAGCGAAACAACCTCGATTTCAGGATTCTGAAGTGTTTTATACAAGGCTAGCGCCGAATCTTTTCCGCTGCTCCAATTAAAAATAGCTTTCTTTTTCACAAATTTGAATTTGAATGTAAACTTACTGAAAAGTCCGAAATTCCTTTGTATTTTTGAAATTATGATTCCGTTAAAAATGAAATATTTCTTTCTTCTAATCACTTCCTTCGCTTTCGCGCAGCAGACAAAAAAAGTCGATTTTATCTCGATGCACGCTTATCTTAACCCAAATGCCATTGAAAAATCCATTAGCGGAAAAGTGGTTTATGACTTTGTAGTAAAATCTAAAATTGATACGATTAAGATTGATGCGGTGCGAATGGAGTTCAGTGATGTGAAAATCAATGGAAAATCTGTTAAGTATAAAAATTCAGGGAAGACTTTAAGTTTATTTAAAGGGTTTAAGAAAGGGAAGAATAAGCTGGAGTTTTCGTATTCGGCTAAGCCAAAACAAACCATGTATTTTGTTGGAGATCTTTCGACAAGCTCAGGACAAATCTGGACACAGGGGCAGGGGAAAAATACAAGTCATTGGCTGCCAAGCTTTGATGATATGAATGAGAAAGTTATATTTAATTTGGCGATTGGTTTCAGAAATGATTTTGAGGTGATTTCGAATGGAGTGCTGACAAATACTACCTATAACAGCAAAGGAAATATAAAAACCTGGCAGTATCAGATGCAAAAGCCTATGAGTTCCTATCTGGTCATGCTGGCGATTGGGAAATTCGTAAAGCAGACGGAAACTTCAGCGTCAGGAATACCGCTGGAATTTTATCTGAAAGAAGAAGACAAGGATAAATTTGCTACCACTTATAAGTATTCAAAAGAAATATTCGATTTTTTCGAACGCGAAATAGGAGTGAATTATCCCTGGGAAATATACAAGCAGGTTCCTCTTGAGGATTTTTTATATTTAGGAATGGAAAATACTTCTGCCACTACTTTTGCGCAGGACTTTGTGGTGGATGAAATTGGTTATAACGACAGGACTTATGTAACTGTGAATGCCCATGAACTGGCGCACCAGTGGTTTGGAGACATGGTTACGGAACAGTCCGGAAAACACCATTGGCTGCAGGAAGGTTTTGCAACTTATTATGCGCTTTTGGCCGAAAAAGAACTCTTTGGTGAAGATCATTTTAATTATGAATTGTATAAAATTGCGGAAATGCTGCAACGCGCTTCAAAAACCGATACCATTCCGGTGATGCACGAAAAGGCAAGTTCGCTGACGTTCTATCAAAAAGGCGCTTGGGCTTTGCATTATTTGCGTGAGAATATCGGTGCTGATAATTTCAGAAAAGCGGTCA
>NZ_CAMLMK010000068.1 GCF_946481155.1 uncultured Flavobacterium sp. | reverse complement strand
AAATCAGGAAATAGGTCGGAATCGTGGTAATCGTGTTATCGAAATTCTGCACTTTTACTGTCGCCAGATTGATTTCGACCACATCACCATCGGCGCCGTACTTTTCCATGGTAATCCAGTCACCAATACGCACCATATCGTTAACCGTAACCTGAATACTGGCCACAAAACCTAAGATAGTATCACGGAAAATCAAGATAATCAAGGCAGAAATAGCTCCGAATGTTGCAAATAAGGCTTTAATATCAGTATTAAAAAGAATCAGGATAAAATACGTAATTCCATATACCCAAAGCCCGATCATGATTACCTGAATGTAACTATCGATCGGTTTATCTTTGTATTTGGGCTGACCTTTTAAATAATCTTTCAGGGAGTTGAAAACACTTCGGATAATCCAAAGCGAAAGCACAATGATGTAAAATTTAACGCCTTTTGAAAAGAAACTTTCCCAATACACAAATTCCTTTAAAATAATAGGAACCGTTTTATAGATAAAGGAAAGCGTGAAAAGATGCGCTACATATTTAGCTGTTTTATTGGCAACAAGGAAATCATCGAACGTTGATTTTGTCCTTTCGGCTACAATGGCCATTAGGATAATCAGTATTTTTTTGAAGATGTAATCTAAAATATAGGCAACAACAATTAAGACGATTATATTAACGCCCAGGTTGATATATTCGGCAAGATTATCACTAAAATCCCAGGATTTAAGCAGTTTGTAAGCCCAGTTGAAGATCTTCATTCCTTAAAATTACAATATTTTTTTCTCTACGTAAAAAGTACCAAACGGAATAACGGAAGCAATGCAAACCTGCAAATACTTTTTCATTGGCCAATTATCCTCAATTTTGAACATTGTTGCTAAAATGATATACCCAATGAATAGTAATCCATGCACCATTCCGACAGGGAAGAGGAGCGTTTTGTACAATTCCAGATTTGTAGGCTTTAGAAAAAGCATATTGCTGAACAGAACCAGGAGGGAAATTCCTTCCAATAAAGCAACTATTTTAAAAATGCGTGTCATAGTAAATAAATATATATTGTGAATTTCTCAAAAAACGAGTCAAATGTAGTACTGTTTACAATGAATAGCTCAATATTTAACTAAAACTTATAAAAAAACTACGCGAAATGCGTAGTTTAAATATTATGTAAAACAGAATGTTTTTTAGAACGCTAAAAACGCATTGTTGTATTCTTTTAAATCAGCAAAATTATTTTTATTTTTCAAATCAACGAAAAGCGAGATTAAATATTCCAGACTTTCCATGTTTGTTGAAGTTGCTGTAGTATTTGTCGAAGTCCCTTCAAATCCTTCAATTGGTTCGTCATCCGGAATTGCGATTAAAAATGCATTATTCTTTTCGATATGCTCATAGGTTAAACGAATCGCTTTAACCAGCACAGGATTTTGTTCTTCAAGAGCATATTCTCTTAATTTTTTTAAATCTGTAATTAAGGTAGCAGCATTAAATCCGTTTTTGAACAAATCAAGTTGGATCTTATTAATTAGTTTTAGAGCAGTTGGATTTTCCACGGGACAATAGTTGAATTAGTTAAGAACTTATTATGAATGCAAAATTAATCTTTTATTGGTTTTTTGCTAATAAAAAGTTGTGTTTTTGTCCTTTTTTGGTATTATTGAACTGAACTATAATATACATTATGTAAAATAGAATTTAATATAGTATCTATTCATATTGATTTCTTCGCTTTTTGTTAATTAATCAAATGCACAACTGCTCTGAAAATCCAAAGTTTTAAAAAAGAATCCAATCAATCATCCAGATCCTTTTTTGCATTAGGGTCCGTTTTTAAATCCAGCTGCTTGAGGCCCTTTCCGTGATTGCCAAAATATTCGGAAGGAAATGGTTTGTCCCCATAAATAGTTGACCATACATATTTACTGAACATCAAGGCGTCGTTGTCAATGCGATCCGGTCTGGAAAAATCCAATTTCTCTGTTTTTGGAGCCAATCGCCCCATTGTTTTTGACTTCATCTTTTCCTTTGAAGGATTCATTTCATTCAGGGCAATGTTCGATTTCAAGTGATTAAAATTTGAAAAATCGGGTGTGTCCTGAAAACATTCAGTCATCAATGGCGACATGGCTACGATTTGGTTCATGGGTTGTACCCCAAAAATTTGGCAAATGGTATGCAACACCGAGGATTGGTTATAAAAAGTACTCACAACGGCATCTCGTTTTACATAAGGTCCCGCCACCAGGCAATAGGAACGATGCCCATCCACGTGGTCGGTACCAGTTTGCGGATCATCCTCATTGATAAACACGACCATATCTTTCCAAAACGGACTCTTCGAAAGTGCGTCCACCACACGTCCCGTAGCCAAATCGTTATCAGCGACATAGGCTCTGGGAGTTGGGTTTTCGGTGCTATATCCATTGGTATGGTCATTAGGCATATAAATCACTATAAATTCAGGCAGACTTCCCTCCTTCTCATATTCCGATAAGGCAGTGATAAAAGCATCTGCCCTTACCTGATCCGGGATATTCATCTGCCAGCCCGGAAAACGCAAATCACTATATTTTTGCAACATGTCAGAGTAATAGGTACATTTGAATTCAGCAGTGTTTGTTTTGTTGATCCAGGAAGAATAAAAGTCTGTCCAAGTTTTTCCTTTGACCAAAACGGGGTAATCCATTTCTCCAAAATTCCTGAAAGAAATTCCTTTTCTAAGGAGGTGGTCCCAAATAAGTCCGCTGGCGGCATAACATAGAGGATCGGTGCCAAAATCGTAAGCACAGTGCACGCTCGCATAATCCTTCTCCCGGTAAGGTGTCGTTATTCCTTGTATTGCCCATTGATGGCCATCATTGGACTGGATGCCATTGCAATAATAATTGTCCAATAATACGAATTGATTCGCCAGCGCATGTATGTTTGGAGTTACCTCTTTTGGAAATTCAACTAAACGGGGATCGCAATTCCCCTTTCCGATGTCTCCAAGTACCTGATCAAATTTTTTATTCTCCTTAATAATATAGACCACATGCTTTATCACCGAAGGTTCCCCTACCTGGGCAGGAACTGGTTTTGCCTCAACTCCGGATTGGGCCTTGGCCTGTGTCCTGATGATGTCAATCAGATGAAATCCTTTTTCTGCCGTTTTGGTATATTCTTCGAGTTGGGTTTTGTTAGATGGCAATGCCACTTTTTGCAGCCCTCCTTTTAACGGAACAACATTACCTATAAATAAATGGTCGTTTTTAATGCAAAGGGATCCCGGAAAACCACCTGCGGCAATAAAACCATAAGGTCCCTCTTTCGGTTTTTCGGGATTGATTAAAGCAATTGCATTATTTCCCGCATTGGCGGCAAACAGTATTTTTCCGTCCGAACTGAATTCCAATGCGGTGGTCAAACTCCCATAAGGCAGGTTCGGATTGGGTTTGGTATCGATAGTCTCAATAACTTTTAGCTTTTCGATATCAATCACGCTAATACCGTCACCACTTGCATCGGTAACATACAAGAATTTACCGTTGGGAGATAAAACCATGGATTCGGGATGAATTCGTGTATTGATTTCTGCAATAACCTTTTTGGTTTTAATATCAATTACCGAAACGGACCCCCGTAAGGCTATGGAATTTTCGTCAACTGCAACATCCGAACCTGCAGATTTTTCGGTTTTATCTTTTTTCCGCGGAATGGGGCCTCCAAAATTGCTGACAAAAGCAATCGATTCGTCATTACTTATAACAACAGCATACGGACAAACACCTACCGGAATGTTGCGCACCACTTTATCCGTTTTTAAATCGACCACTGCCACCTGATTCGCAATAGCAAGGGCCACAAAAGCCAGATTGGATTTATTACAGAGACCAATTCCCAGCGGATTGGTAAACTTTTTATCAATAGACAAATCAATTGTTTTTGTTATTTTAAAAGTTCCATTTTCCAGCACGGTTCCTATGTACAGGTTTTTTTGCTGTGCTGTATAGTAAATCGTGGTGTCATCTTTGCCTACGGCAAGTCCATACATGGAACCTCCATCATTTTTTTCGGGAAAAGAATTCTGACTTATCACTTTGAAATCCTCCGCATCTACAATAGACAGGTGTGTATCTGATTTTACCACTAAAAACTTCTTGCTTTGAGCCAAAACCAGATTCAGTATGCGTTCGTTTTCTCCTAATTTAATTGAAACGCCTTCCGGTTTTATCAGGTGTCCGGATGAAGAAAGTCTTTTGCCAACCTCCATTTTTCTCCATGCTGAGTCAATCTCGGTCGGCTCCAAAGCACTTTCTTTTTCTAAAGAATCGCCCTTAACTGGAGCTTTATTGTCTTTATGGCGATTCGCCGAATTAAACCATTGATCATTTTTGTCTTCCTGGGAAAAAACTTCCGTAGTGAAGCCAAATGACAAAAAAAGAATGGCGAAGATACTGAAAACATTAATTGACCTCATTTTCAACAAATTAATTATTTAGTACGAAAATAGCCATTTCTGTATTATATAAGTACATTGGTCGTAAAAATTACTCCAATCTTTTACATCCTGTTTTTTTAATGAAATTAATATCAATATTTTATATTTAAACAAGAACAAAACGCGCTGTATGCTAGTAAAATAGAATTTTTAATTAATTGTAGATAATTAGAATTTTCCTATAACTTTGCGTTTTAAACGAATCTCCTCTATGCTCTATATACTGCTAAGTATTTGCTGTAGTGTCAGTGTTGCCGTTTTACTTAAAACCGGTCGCCGATTCAACATCAGCATTCAGCAAATTATCAATTGGAATTATTTATCGGCTTTATTGTTGTGCTTTTTCGCTTTTTCGCCTGATACTGCAATATTGCAGACTAATGCTCCATGGAGATTCTATGTTCCTCTAATGATATTATTGCCAACAATTTTTGTTTTTATGGCGCTTTCTATAAAATATATTGGAATCGTTAAAACGGATATTGCCCAGCGTTTGTCTTTATTTATTCCGATTATTGCGTCCGTATTTATCTTTGGTGAAACAATCGGATTGCTTAAAATGATTGGTTTGATAGTCGGATTCCTGGCTATATTTCTGACCTTAAATAAAAAATCCGAGCATTCCAGCAAAATCAAAAAATGGATTTTTCCGGTTATTGTGCTTGTAGGTTTTGGCGTAATTGACATTTTATTCAAACAAATTGCTTTAAACACTGAAATTCCGTTTACGACTTCCTTGTTTGTGATTTTCTGCGGTGCTTTTCTACTAGCTACCTGCATTACCGTTTATTCTATAGTGATGAATAGGACAAAATTGGCATCAAAAAATTTCTACTTCGGAATTGTGCTTGGACTTCTTAATTTCGGGAACATCTTTTTCTATTTAAAAGCGCATAAAGCCTTGTCTGACAATCCTTCAACGGTATTTGCCACCATGAATTTCGGGGTTATCATCCTTGGTAGTCTCATTGGAATTGTAGCCTTTAAGGAAAAAATCTCCAAAATAAATTACACTGGAATTGCGTTAGCTTTACTTGCAGTTGTTATAATTACTTATTCGCAATTAAATCCCGGGTAAACTTTACGCTTCCCTCCTTTTGAGGTTTCGTATTTTTTAGTACTTTTAGCTAATTATTATTTAGCATATTATAATTTATTTCTTACAGTTATTTAACTGGCTATAAGTTGTATAACAATATAATTTGATATGAGAAACCCCATCGCAGAACGCATTGCCGATTTTTTAAAGCATTATCCGCCCTTTACCAGTCTGACTTATGTTGAATTGGTGACGATTTCAGAGCAGATAAATGTGGTGTATCTGGAAAAAAATCAGATTTTATTCAAAATTGGCGATCCTACTCATAAAAGTTTTTATGTTGTGGCTTCCGGTGCCATAGGTTTGTCGGTTATTTCAGATGCCGAAGAAACGCTGATTGACAAATGTGATGAAGGCGATATTCTTGGCTTGCGTCCGTTTTTTGCTAAAAACAACTATTTAATGACAGCAAAAGCGCGTGAAGATTCAATTTTATATGCAATTCCTATTGAAGTTTTCAAGCCGTACGTTACCGGAAACAGTAATGTTTTAAGTTTCCTTCTGGAAAGTTTTGCATCCAACACCCGAAATCCTTACGATAAAGATCACAGAGGGAAATTAATCTCGGAAAATGTACTTTACAATGAACAAAGCGCAACTGATATCCAGTATTTTCAGCCGATAAAATATACAAAAAAGCCAATAACAGCAAGCCCTACCGATATCACGAAGTATGTAGCGCAAACCATGCATAGCCGACAAATAGGCAGTGTAATCATTCAGGAAAATCAAATGCCTATAGGGATTGTAACGGATAACGACTTACGTTCCAAAATAGCAACAGGAAATTTTCCTATAGATGTTACGGTTGATCAGATAATGACGGTTCCGGTGGTTACGGTTCCGGAAGATATTTCCATCGCAGAAGCACAGATGATGATGCTGAAACACAACGTCGCCTATTTATGTGTAACACGTGACGGAACAGAAAAAGGACTTATTTCCGGAATTATTTCAGAACATGATGTGGTTGCTGCTCAGGCAAATAACCCTGGAGTATTATTAAAACAGGCAAAACGCGCGAACCGTTCCAAAGAACTAAAAATTGTACGTGATAAACTGACGGATCTGATTCAGAATTCCATTGATAAAAACATTCCAATCTCTCATATTACCAACGTTGCCAGCGAAATCAACAATGCGATTACCCGAAGAGCAATTGAGCTTGGGATAGAAAAGATCGGAGAGCCTCCCGTTCGTTTTGCATGGCTGAATTTAGGAAGCCAGGGCCGAAAAGAGCAATTGCTGATGACAGACATCAACAACTCTCTGATTTTTGAAGACGTCCCTGCCGAACAATATGACTCGGTGAAAAATTACTTTCTGAAACTTTCAGAAAGAGTGCTGGAAACGTTTGAGAAAATAGGGTTTGAAAGAAGTCCGCAAGAGTCAAATTCAAACAATGAGCTGTGGTGTAAATCATTGACAGACTGGATAAAACAATACAATACCTGGATCAATACTCCAGGTGAAAAAGGAATTCATTTAAGCACCATTTTCTTTGACTATGATTTTGTTTACGGTGATCCTTTTATCGAGAAAACACTAACCGACGAAATATACAGCAGCGCGGAAAACAATCAGCTTTTCTACGCTTTCTTGGGTACGGATGCGATTAAAAAACCGGCTCCGCTAGGCTTCTTCCGCCAGTTTTTACTGGAGCATGACGAAGAGCATAAAGATACTTTCGATATTAAAACCAGAGCTATAACACCTTTAGTGGATGCAGCAAGGGTTTTTGCCATCAGTAAAGGAATTAAAGGCATAACAAACACCTATCAGCGCTATAAGAAACTTGCGGATTTAGAACCACATAACGCGGATTTATACCTTGAATGTGCTGAAGCTTTCCATACACTGCATTGGTTCAGGACCGAAGAAGGCCTGAAGACAGATTCCGGAGGAAACTATATTAATATTGAAGAACTTTCAAAAGTGGACAAAGTCAAGCTGAAAAATTGTTTCCAGCCCATCAATGAAATTCAGGATTTGATTAAGAATCGATTCCAATTAACTTATTTTACGTAATTTATGTTAGACTGGCTGACAGGTAAAGGCGACCCCGAATTTTGGAAGGAGTATTTAGATCATTTTGAAAAAGTGGATCCTAATGCCCCTACCCGCTATATGGTTTTCGATTGCGAAAAAACAGGCCAGGATTGGAAAGAAGACTATCTGCTTGCCATTGCATGTATTGGTGTTGTGAATGATAACATACACATAAATGATTTCTTTGAAGTTTTTATTAAACCTGAAAAAGAAAATCAGCCAAACGCGGCCGTTGAAAAATTATTCAAGGTAGACAGCACTTCTGTAGAGGAATCGGAAGCATTGGTTGAATTTATCAAATTCATCAAAAATGCGACCTTGGTAGGACATAGCACCAATTTAGACATTGAAATGATCAATCAGGCGCTTAAGCGAATGAATTTAGGGAAACTCAGAAATGAGGTATTGGATATCAATGTTATGCACCAGCGATTGAAAAATCTTTCGGAAGACCAGCACCACACGCTTGATGAATTGTGCGATCTTTATAAAGTAAAAAAGAACAACCGACATACCGCAGCGGGTGATGCCTACTCTTCAGCATTATTATTTTTAAAACTCCGCCGAAAATTGAAAATGAAATAAAAAAAGCCCTGAATTTCAGGGCTTTTCTATTATATTTTACTGTCTTTTATTTCATCTACAATTTCAGGATTCAATAATGTCGAGGTATCTCCGAAGTTGGTAAAATCCCCTTCCGCAATTTTACGAAGGATTCTGCGCATAATTTTTCCTGAACGTGTTTTTGGTAACCCGCTGACAAACTGAATCTTATCCAATTTAGCGATTGGACCTATATGACTGGAAACATGTTCGTTGATTTCCTTTGTCAGATTATCACGATCTCTGTATTCACCGGTTTCTTTAAGGATAATAAAACCATAAAGTGCATTACCTTTAATATCATGAGGAAAACCTACAATTGCAGATTCCGCCACTGCCGGGTGTTCGTTAATTGCATCTTCAATTGGAGCCGTACCCAAATTATGCCCGGAAACAATTACCACATCATCTACCCTTCCGGTAATTCTGTAGTAGCCAACTTCATCACGCAAAGCGCCGTCTCCAGTAAAATATTTTCCTGGAAAAGCCGAAAAATAAGTCTCTTTATAACGCTCATGATCACCCCAAATAGTTCTCGCCATTGATGGCCACGGGAATTTTATACACAAGCTTCCCACTACCTGATTCCCTTCAATTTCATTACGTTTTTCATCCATTAAAACCGGTTGGATTCCTGGTAATGGTAATGTGGCGTAGGTTGGTTTTGTTGGCGTTACAAACGGAACGGGGGAAATCATGATGCTTCCCGTTTCTGTCTGCCACCAGGTATCTACGATCGGACATTTCTTCTTCCCTACATGATCATTGTACCAATGCCAAGCCTCTTCATTTATAGGCTCTCCAACTGAACCTATAACTTTTAAGGAGGATAAATTGTGTTTTGTAACCCAGTCCGTGCTTTCTTTTGCCAAAGAGCGAATAGCGGTTGGCGCCGTGTAAAACTGCGTAACCTTATGTTTATCAATCACTTCCCAAAAACGTCCGAAATCGGGATACGTTGGAATTCCTTCAAAAATTACTGTTGTCGCGCCGTTTAGTAATGGTCCGTATAAAATATAAGAATGTCCTGTAATCCAGCCAATATCAGCCGTGCACCAGAAAACATCATTCTCTTCGTAATTGAAAATATTTTTAAATGAGTAAGCCGTCTGAACCATATAACCTGCCGTGGTATGCAACATTCCTTTTGGTTTTCCTGTGGAACCGGAAGTGTAAAGAATAAACAACGGATCTTCGGCATCCATAATTTCCGCCACATTATTAGGAATCGCAGCATCTAAAAGTGGTTGTAACCATTGATCACGCCCTTCTTTCATAGTTACTGGTGTATTTGTTCGTTTAACCACAAACACTTTTTCAACGGTAGGACATTTTTCAAGGGCTTCATCGATAATGACTTTCAAATCAATGGATTTACTGCCACGGAATCCACCATCAGAAGTAATGACTAATTTACACTCACAGTCATTAATACGCGAAGCCACCGCCGAAGCTGAAAATCCTGCAAAAACTACTGAATGAATTGCTCCGATACGCGCACAGGCTAAAACTGCTACCGCCAATTCCGGGATCATCGGCAAATAAATGCAGACACGATCGCCTTTTTTAATTCCCTGTTCGCGCAGAACGTTAGCCATTTTAGCTACCCGGTCATACAATTCGTTATAAGAAATACGAAGTGCTTCTTCATTAGGATCGTTCGGTTCAAAAATGATGGCTGTTTTATCGCCACGTTTCGCCAAATGCCTGTCGATGCAGTTTTTCGTGATGTTCACTTTTGCATTGGTAAACCATTTCACATCGGCTTCCCCCATATTGAAATCGACTACTTTGTCCCAACCCTGGTACCAAATAAAATTTTCTTCAGCGATTTTACCCCAGAATTTACGAGGCTCACGAATGGATTTATTGTAGTGTTTAAAGTATTGTTCAAGGTTTTGGATCTTGTAGTAGCTCATGGCAAATTTGTGTTTTTTTAAGCGAACCCAATTTACATAAATCTTCTCAGAAACAGTGGATTTTATTAACTAATTTACCCTAATTTGTTGCAGTTTTCGATTAGTGCAAAATATGTTAATATTCCTTGAAATATTCCTACATACTTTTTGATATTTTTTCTTTATTTGTAAAAAACTATACGAATCTCTATGGAGTTTGATCCACAGCTAATTGACCAGAAAGCAACCTATAAATTATTAATAGGATCGGTGATTCCCAGACCAATCGGATGGATTTCTTCCATCAGCGAAGAGGGAATTGTCAACCTTGCCCCTTTTTCTTTTTTTAATGCCGTTGGCGAAGATCCGCCCCATGTTATGTTTTCAACGGTCAGACCTAATAATACCAATAAAGACACGTTAAATAATGTATTGGCCACAAAACAATTTGTGGTAAATATGGTCGTAGAAGATAATGTCGAAAAAATGAACACCACTTCACAAGCCGTTCCTCCTGATGTGAACGAATTTGAATTGGCCGGTCTCACTCCTATTCCTTCCACAAAAGTAAAACCGCCCAGAGTAAAGGAAAGCCCGATTCACATGGAATGCGAGCTGGTACACCATTATACCCTAGAAGACAATAAGCAAGGCGGAGCAACAATAATGATAGGCCGCGTTGTGATGTTCCATGTCGATGAAAGCGTTTTATTGGATGATTTTAAGATTAATATGGAAACGTATAAACCGGTCGCTCGTTTGGCCGGATCTAATTATTCTAAACTGGGAGAAATTTTTTCCATAAAAAGGACTTAATTATGACAACCGAAAAGTTAGTAATCAGTGTTGCAATGCAGATTGCACAACCCGTAAATGAAGTGTTTGACGCCATTGTCAATCCTGAAAAAATGTCAAATTATTTCATTTCGGAAAGTACCGGAATAATGGAAGAAGGGAAAGAACTGACCTGGAAATTCCCGGAATTCGACGAGAAATTCCCGATAAAGGTTGATAAGATCATAAAGGATTCTTATATCTCTTATTATTGGCAAGTGGATGGATTAGACCATCTTGTTGAGATTACACTGACACCAAAAGTCAATAATTGCACTTTGGTTTCCATAACCGAAAAAAGCCGACCAAATGACTTGGCCGGATTAAAATGGTTGTCCGGAAATTCTTTTGGCTGGTCCAATTTTCTTGCCTGCCTGAAAGCTTATCTTGAATTCGGAATCAATCTTCGGAAAGGTTCCTTCGATTTTATGAAAAAATAATTTATGAAAATTACAGTAATTGGCGGTGGTCCGGGCGGGCTCTATTTCTCGATATTAACAAAAAAAGCAATTCCTGATTGCCAGATTGATGTGTACGAACGCAATAAAGCGGACGACAGTTTCGGTTTCGGAGTAGTATTTTCCGATGAGACATTGGGAGAATTCCTTACCCGCGACACGCGTTCCTACGACTTAATCCGAAGCAAATTTGCGTACTGGGATGATATTGTAGTAGCCCGCGATGGCGAGAAGGTAAGCGTTTCAGGCAACGGATTCTGCGGCTGTTCCCGAAAAACTTTACTACAATTATTGCAACAACGTTGCACGGAAGAAGGCGTAAACCTCCATTTCGAAAAAAATATTGATGATTTAGCTCAATTCAAGGACAGCGACATTATCGTAGCCTGTGATGGAATCGGAAGTGCTATCCGTACACAGTTTGCTTCCGATTTTCAAACCAAAGTTGAACTACAGAAAAACCGCTTTGTTTGGCTGGGCTCGACAAAACCTCTGGACGCGTTCACTTATTTCTTCAGAACGACACCTTTTGGGACTTTCGTGGCACATACTTACCAATATGAGGAAGGAATGAGCACCTGGATTTTCGAATGCTCAGAAGAAACCTGGCAGAAAGCAGGATTTGAAGTAGAAAATGAAACCACAACTGTTGAGAAAATTGCAGAACTTTTCAAAGAAGAATTGGACGGACATCGGTTAATTACCAACAAATCGCACTGGCGCCAGTTTCCACATGTAACTAATGGAAAATGGTACAAAGACAATATCATTTTACTGGGTGATGCAAAAGCTACCGCCCACTACTCCATCGGTTCGGGAACAAAACTCGCCATGGAATGCGCTATTGCCTTGTCGGATGCTGTGGTTGCCCATCAAAATAATCCAACAGAGGCTTTCAAACAATACGAACAAAACAGAAGAAACCGAGTCGAAATGATCCAACATGCGGCAAATGTTTCCCTGGATTGGTTTGAACATATGGACCGCCATATCCAACATCCTTTTTATCAATTTGCCTTCGGATGCATGACACGCTCTAAAAAAGTTACTGTCGAGAATTTAGCAATTCGTGATGCGTCGTTCCCTCAAAAAGTTTTAGCGGAATTCAACGAAAAAACTAATAATCCTGTAAACACGCCAGCAGCTTTTACACCTTTCCAGTTGCGCGACATGCAATTGCAGAACCGAATCGTTATGTCGCCAATGGGGCAATATTCTGCTGAAAACGGAGTAGTAAATGACTGGCATTTTTCACATTATATCACTCGTGCTCTCGGAGGTGTCGGTTTAATTTTGGCCGAAATGACAGCTGTTTCCGAAACAGGAAGAATCACTTTAGGCTGTACGGGAATTTATACTCAGGAACAAATAGATGCGTGGAAAAAAATAACCAATTTCATTCATAATCATACGCAAACGAAAATAGGAATCCAATTAGGTCATTCCGGACGAAAAGGAGCTGTCAAAAAGCCTTGGGAAGGAAGTTCGGAACCCATCGAGAATCCGTGGAATCTGATTTCAGCTTCGCCAATTGCATTCAAAGAAACCATGGATATTCCATTGGAAATGACACACGAAGATATTAATACGGTGGTTTCTGAATTTGTTCATGCGGCAAAAAATGCCAATGAAGCAGGATTTGACATGATTGAATTGCAGGCTCATCATGGGTTTTTACTAGCCTCATTCCTATCACCTTTAACAAATACAAGAACAGACGAATTCGGCGGAAGTATCGAAAACCGATTGAAATTCCCGCTTCGTGTTTTTGCTGAAATGAGAGAAGTGTTCCCGAAAGGCAAACCAATGTCGGTACGAATTTCCGCTACAGATTGGGCAGAAAACGGAATCACGGAAGAAGATGTGATTACTATTTCTCAAGCTTTTAAAGCAGTTGGTGCCGATATTATAAGTGTGTCAACCGGAAATACTGTTTCCCATCAGACGCCTCAGACAGGAAGAATGTGGCAGACGCCTTTCTCTGATATGGTCCGAAATACAGTTATTATTCCAACAATGACTGCAGGATTCATTCAGGATATCGACCAAATCAATACTATACTGTTAAATGGTCGTTCCGATTTGGTTTCTTTGGGAAGACCGTTGTTGCTGGATCCGAATTTTGTACGAAATGCGCAGGCATACGAAGGGTTCCATCCAACGGATATTCCAAAACAATACATGGCCGGAACTACTCATTTATATCCGTTGAAAGCATCGGAGCGAAAAATGACGGAAGCCATGAAAAAAGCATTGAAACCGGAAAGCCATAAGAAAATATAAATTTTTCATAAACTAAGAAACTTAGTTACTCAGCTCTTAGCAACTATAAAAAATGAGACATTACGAAGATAATTTTGCGCATAATAGCTTACCAGGCCCGGACTTACAACCGGATTACATCTTAAATTTGCCACAGTTTCAGCAACCGGACATATTGAATTGTGTGGAACGTTTATTGGATTATCATATTAAAAATGGTCACGGCGATGCTGTTTGCATTCAGACATTTGATGAGAAATGGACGTACAATGATTTATACGAAAAGGCAAATCAGATTGCCCACGTTTTAGTTGAAGATTTAGGTCTAAAGTCCGGCAATCGTGTATTAATACGTTCAGCGAATAACCCAATGATGGTTGCTTGCTGGTATGCCATTCTAAAAGCGGGCGGGATTGTCGTGGCGACGATGCCATTATTACGCTCCAAAGAATTAACCACAATTATAGACTGTGCCGAGATTTCACATGCATTTTGTGACAGCTCTTTAGCCGAAGAAATGGAATTGGTCAAATCTCCATTTTTGAAGCGAACCTGTTATTATCGTGAGGCCGAATTGGAAAACTTAATGCCTTCAAAACCCAAAACATTCTCCAATTACCATACAAAATCAGACAGTATTGCTTTAATCGGCTTTACTTCCGGAACTACTGGCTTACCGAAAATGACAGCGCATTATCACAAAGATGTGCTAAATATCTGCGAGGCCTTCCCTCAATATTCCTTGCAGCCAAAGTCAAGTGACATTTTTACTGGCAGTCCGCCATTAGGATTTACTTTCGGATTAGGCGGATTAGTGCTTTTTCCAATGTATTTTGGCGCTTCCACTTTCTTAATTGAAAAACCGAGTCCGGATTTACTGTTGCAGGCGATTCAGTATTATAAAATTACGGTTTGTTTTACAGCGCCAACCGCATGGCGTATCTTAACCACTAAAGCAAAAGATTTTGATATTTCCAGCTTGCGCAAATGTGTGTCAGCCGGAGAAACCCTGCCTATGAAAGTGTGGGAAGACTGGTACAACGAGACCGGATTGAAGATCATCGACGGAATCGGTGCCACTGAAATGCTGCATATTTTCATTTCTTCTAATGAGGAAAACATGAAACCCGGATCTACAGGAGTTGCTATTACAGGATATGAAGCAAAAATCATTAATACTGAGGGCAATGAGGTTCCAAGAAATGAACCCGGCAGATTAGCTGTTCGCGGAATAACAGGCTGCAAATATCTGAACCGTGAAGAAAAACAAAGAGAATATGTGGAAAATGGCTGGAATATTACCGGAGACATTTTTCGTCAGGATGAAGACGGGTATTTCTGGTTTGTAGCTCGTGGTGATGACATGATCATTTCTTCTGGTTACAATATTGCGGCTATTGAAGTCGAAAGCGTATTATTAACACACAATGACATCCTGGAATGTGCGGTTGTAGGTTTGCCTGATGAAGAACGCGGAATGCTGGTTTGCGCCCATATTGTCCTGAAAGAAAAATATAAAGCTACTGATGAATTGGCAAAATCTATTCAGCAGTGGTTCAAGGAAGTAGCAGCTCCATATAAATATCCAAGAGTAATTAATTTCACCGATAATCTGCCTAAAACGGAAACCGGAAAAATTCAACGTTTCAAATTAAAATAATACCTAATTTTACACCTATTGAAATCGCTATGAAATATTTTATAAAAACGGAAAAAATCCGTTTCCAACATATAGATTTTGCCGGAATTGTGTTCTACCCAAGATTCCTCGAGATGCTTAACGGTTTAGTCGAAGACTGGTTTGAAGAAGCTTTAGACCGACCGTTTTCCAAAATGCACGAAACCAACGGTATGCCAACGGTTGATTTGAAAGTGCAGTTTAAAAAGGCCGCTCGTTTAGGCGAAGTAATCGTCAAAGAATTATGGGTTAAAGAATTACGTGGTTCTTCCCTGCTTTGTGGATTCTTATTTAAAAACCAACAGGATGAAACTATTTTAGAAGGCGAAGTGACACTTGTGAATGTAAAGATTGCGGAAGACAGAAAAACAATCACATCGGAAGCCTTTAATGATG
>NZ_CAMLMK010000067.1 GCF_946481155.1 uncultured Flavobacterium sp. | reverse complement strand
TATTCTTCGTTTAAGAAGGCATAACGGTAATCCGTCGGAGTCACAAAAGTTTCCTTGATGGTTCTTGGAGAAACCCAACGCAATAAGTTCAGTACGGAACCTGCTTTGTCATTTGTTCCTGATGCTCTTGCACCACCAAATGGCTGCTGGCCCACAACCGCTCCCGTAGGTTTGTCGTTGATATAGAAGTTTCCGGCTGCGTTTTCCAACGCTTTTGTAGCTTCCACAATCGCATAACGATCCTGGCTGAAGATAGCTCCTGTCAAGGCATAGCTTGAAGTTCCGTCAACTAAAGCCAATGTTTCTGTCCATTTTGCATCCTCGTAAACATAGATTGTCAATACCGGTCCGAATAATTCGGTACACATCGTGTTGTATTTAGGATTCGTAGTTAAGATAACGGTTGGTGCAATAAAGTATCCGACAGATTTGTCATAAGTACCACCGGCAATGATCTCCGCATCTGCATCCTTCTTAGCCTGATCAATGAATCCTGCTAATTTGTCGAAAGATTGTTCTGAAATTACTGAAGAAACATAGTTTGTCATGTCAGCAGGAGATCCCATTTTCATGGAAGCCAAATCGGCTAACAATAATTCTTTTACCTCTGGCCATATTGAAGCCGGGATATAAGCTCTTGAAGCGGCAGAACATTTCTGACCCTGGTATTCGAAAGCACCTCTCGATAAAGCAGTAGCTACCTGAGCCGGAATCGAAGAAGGATGCGCTACAACGAAATCTTTTCCGCCTGTTTCCCCTACGATTCTTGGGTAGGTTTTATAAGTGCTGATATTCTGACCGATTTTTGCCCACATATCATTGAAAACGCCTGTTGATCCTGTAAAGTGAATCCCTGCAAAATCAGGACTTGCTAATAAAGTATCTGAAATCATTCCTGAATTTCCGGTAATCATGTTAATTACTCCGGCAGGAAGACCTGCTTCTATGAATACTTCCATGATAACATTCGCAGAATATACCTGAGTCGCAGCCGGTTTCCAGATTACAACATTCCCCATTAATGCCGGAGCGGCAGGCAAGTTTCCAGCAATCGCGGTAAAGTTGAATGGAGTGATGGCATACACGAATCCCTCTAACGGGCGGTGTTCCATTCTGTTCCAGATGCCTTCGGAAGAGATTGGTTGTTCTGCATAAATCTGTGTCATGAATTCTACGTTGAAACGTAAAAAGTCAATAAGCTCGCATGCCGAATCGATTTCTGCCTGATGAACCGTTTTAGCCTGAGCAATCATAGTTGCCGCGTTGATTTTCGCACGGTAAGGTCCTGCTATAAGTTCTGCTGCTTTTAAGAAAATCGAAGCTCTGTGTTCCCATGGCATTAAAGCCCATTTTTTCTTTGCTTCCAAAGCCGTTGCAATTGCTTTTTCAATATGCGATTGTTCAGCTTCATGGTATTGTCCCACCACATGCTTGTGGTCGAACGGAGGTGTCATATTTTTGGTTTTTCCGGTACGGATTTGTTCTCCGCCGATATATAAAGGTACGTCAACCGTACTGTTGTACATTTGCTTGAATGCTGCTGCTACAGCGGCTCTTTCGGGTGTTCCGGGGGCGTATGTTTTAACCGTTTCGTTAATCGCTTTCGGGACATTGTAAATTCCTTTTGGCATAATTTGTTATAGTTTGTGTTATCAAAAATTTCGCGAAGCGAAGATACAAATTATTAGCCAATTAGCTAATCGGGAAGTTGTTAATGCTTTTGTAAAATTAGAAGATTAATTCAGCGCGAAAGGAGCGCTCAGTTTAAAAGTCGGGATGATTACGCGGAAGCTTCGGGTAGAAGTAAAATTCACCATGTTAAAGTAACCACGCATCGCTCCAAACGGAGAAGAAAGCAGGCATCCGGAACTGTAAGTGTGTTTTTCGCCAGGTTTCAGCACGGGTTTTTTTCCGATTACGCCTTCGCCATCTACCACTTCCATATCGTTGAGCGAATCATGGATTTCCCAATGGCGGGAGTTCAACTGTACGGAATCTTTACTTTGATTTTCAATGGTAACCTCATAACTGAAGGCAAAGTGAATCTTGTAGTTTTTGAAGTAGGTGCCTTCAAAACTAGTCAGAACCGAAATCTTAATGCCGCTTGTTATTTGTGAAACCATTTTTCAGGAAAAATTGATTTATAATTTCAAAAATAGGAAATATTTATTTTTGATGGTAAAAATTATCAATTATTTAATTTGTAATTACTTCTGAATTAGCAATTCCTCTTCCAATAACCTGATCGTAACGGTCATTATTGCCTCGGTAATATACTAAAACAAAATAATTGTTCTCAGTTTGATAAAAATTTCCGTCCACCGCATTTTCGTTATCGATCTTTCCGTTTTTATCGGCGATGACATATTGATAATTGGTGAAGCCCTGCTTAATCAGAATTGCTTTTTCAAATAAGCCTTTATCTGCATTGTAATCCATTTTGTATTCTGGTGTAAGCATATAATTGTTGAACATTCCCACTACATAAACATCATTCTTATCCATGAAGGTATTCGTGTTTAAGGTGAAATAGACCCATGAATAATCAGATTCCAGGTTATTGTTCTCTGCATTGAGCTTATTCGGTAAAAAACCGCCATTAATATCCGGGAAATAAGTGTACGGATTGTTTTTTCGGGACGTATTCATATACAAATGCGTATTGTAAATCTCCCCGGCAGTTACCTGTCCGATGTTATTGCTGACTCCGCGAATGTCCTTGTTTTCGTAATATAAAAATTCGTTCCCGGCCCAAAACTGTGTTTCCTTGTTATAGCGGTAAATCAAATCGGAGCCAAGGGTGTATTGTGGTTTGATGTTGTAAATCGCATTGTCAAATCTTCCGTTCTGAAATAAAGCGACTCTGACATTCTGAATCGGATTCTGTAAAATATTGTCCCCCATTTTTACCATGAAATCGAGATTTTGCATGCCTTCTATTGTCGATAAATCACGGGAACGCTTTATCTGCAGCGGAACGGTAACCTGTTCGTTAAAAAGGATAAACTTCCGTGAAAAAACGATTTCCTTATCGGAATTGAAAACTTTAATCATATAATTCCCGGTCAGTAAAATGCGGTTGAATTTATTGGGGAACGTTTGGGAATAGTGGGAATAAATCTGAAGCGTATTGAAAGAATTCTGATAGTTCATGATGCGCTGGTCGTCCATGCCATACATGTATTCGGATTTCGCCAATGATGTTGGTGTCCAGTCGTAATTGTATTGGGTAATCGTATAGTAATAATCGGCTTCATTTCCGTAAAGGTCATCGAATTCCAATTGGAAAGTTTCTCCTAAACGAAACATGGGAATGGTAACGTTTCCATTCTGCACGAAGGCTATAGTCTTGATGTTGAATGGTGGAGCGACTTCTTTTTCGACTTGTGAAAAAAGATTCATGCTAACCAGAAAAAGCAGGAAAATGTATTTTTTGCTGAAAATCATAATCGTATTTATAATATTATAAAAGTAATGATTTTCTTTAAAGCAAATTTCATTCCAATGATGAAATTGCTATTTATAGCAAACCGGAATAATTTCGCCTTTAGCCAAACAATATTTCTCCACAAGCTCCGGAGTGATTTTATTGGTATAATCTTCTTCAACTACTTTAAAGCCGATGGTTTTTAGCTTGTCGAAATAATCCCTTCCATAAACTCGAACATGATCGTACTGCCCGAAGATTTTTGCGCGTTCTTTCGGATCGGTAATGGTGTCATCTGAAAATGTCGTTGCTCTGGTTAAGTCTTGCGGAATCTGGAAAATCCCCATGCCGCCGGGTTTTAAAACACGATAAAGTTCCAGCATCGCTTTGGTGTCATCAGGAATGTGTTCCAAAACGTGATTGCAGAAAATAATGTCATATGAATTGTCTTCAAAAGGCAAATTGCAGATATCAGCCTTAACATCGGCTAATGGAGAAAACAAATCAGTGGTAGTATAGTCGATATTCTTCTGATTTCGGAATAACTTATAGAATGCCTGCTCCGGTGCGAAATGCAGTACTTTCTTTTTTTCGGCAGAAGTGAAAAAATCAGTTTTATTTTGTAGGTACAGCCATAGCAAACGATGTCTTTCCAAAGATAAAGTGCTTGGCGACAAAACATTGCTTCGCTGGGTTCCATACCCGTAAGGCAAAAACATTCGGAAGCTTTTACCATCGATAGGGTCGGTGAATTTATTTCCTTTCAGCAAAAAGGCCAAAATCGGACGCGCTATATAACTCAGACGAATTAACAGCGGTCGCGGAATGGTATTCAATATGAATCTGAAGATTTTTTTCATTACAAAACCAAAGGCTGTTTTCTGAATTCGTTCTCTTCATCGGATGTGATTCCCAATGCTTTGTAAATATAGCCAAACGTGGAAAGCAATTCCGGCTTCCCGTCAATAATAGCCACGTCATGCTCAAAATGAGCGGATGGTTTTCCGTCAGCGGTCGTGATTGTCCAGCCGTCTTTATGTTGTTTGATGTTTTTCGTTCCCTGATTAATCATCGGTTCGATAGCGACTACCATGCCTTCAATCAATAATTTTCCACGCCCTTTTTTACCGTAATTCGGCATTTCGGGAGCTTCGTGCATTGTACGGCCTAATCCGTGTCCGACCAATTCGCGAACGACACCATAACCATGACTTTCGCAATATTTCTGAATGGCGTTGCCAACATCCTCAGTCCGGTTGCCGACTTTCAGTTCGCGGATTCCAACGTATAAAGATTCTTTGGTGACTTTTAAAAGCTTTTTAGTCGTTTCATTTACTTCACCCACTTCAAACGTATAAGCATGATCACCATAAAATCCGTTTTTCAAAGCCCCACAGTCTACCGAAATGATTTCGCCGTCTTCCAGAGGTTTGTCTGTTGGAATTCCGTGTACCACCTGAGCGCCCGGACTCATGCAAAGCGAGTTCGGAAAACCGTACATGCCTAAAAATGCCGGAGTTGCGCCGTGATCCCTGATAAAGGTTTCGGCTAATTTATCTAAGTATAAAGTGCTCACGCCGGGTTTGATTTCCGAAGCAATCATTCCCAGGGTCTTGGAAACGATTAATGCGCTTTCGCGCATTAGTTCTATTTCTTCACGTGTTTTTACGATAATCATAGCTACAAAATTGTTGAACTGCAAAAATACAATATTCTGTCGATAAATCTTTATTCAGAAAAAGGACCTTGCAATTAAAGTAGGACAAATGCTTCTTTTTTATCGTTTCAGCGCAAAATGGCCTTTGAATTCCTTGGTTACATTGTTTTTTGTGTAAATCAGCTTGAACCAATAATCGTCTGAAGGCATAGCATTACCATTGAAAGTACCGTTCCATCCAAGTCCGTCCGGACTGATTTCTTTCAGTAATTTTCCGTATCGGTCAAAAATAAGAATGGTAACGGCATCAAGAACGCGCGAACCTTTAATGTTCCATGTGTCATGAATTCCGTCGCCATTTGGAGTGAAGTAATTAGGAAAATCCACAATGTTGAAAACAGTGCTGATTTCACCACAATTATATTTGTTTTTGACTTTTAAAATATAGTCGTCATTGTGCAAACTTGTAAAGTTTAAATTTGCAAACACAGTGCTTGTCTGCCATCCCATATCATTTACGGAATATAAGTAATCCTCTGATGGCGGAAATGCAGTTGCCGTTATTGTATTTTCTACTCCAAAGGCTATTAATTCTGATGGGTTTGCTGTTATGGAAAAAGGAATAAAGGAGTTTTTAGTCGTAAAATTAAATACCGATGCGCAATGTGCTGCATTCGAAATGTTAATCACTTTTACCGAAAACTCACCTTCAGTAGAAATGGCTATATGATCCGCATTTTGGCCCGGAATTTCGTTGCCGGTTTGGGCGTTAAAACCATTATACCATGTAAAAGTATAGGTGCCGCTGTTTAAATATGTATCTATTATCGCAGGAGTTACTACGTTGAAATCTTTGTCGATACAAATGATATAAGGATCGGTTTCCAGATTGTTTTCCGGGTAAGGTCTTACAAATAATTCTAATTCAAGAATTCTGAAACACTTAAGGTTAGTTTCACTGTCAATATTCACCTTGCTGTTTAAGCGTACATAAATTTTTTGATAGTCGGCAATCGTATTGGTGAAAGCTGCAGGATTTATAATAGTATTTGCATTGTTGGCATTCGCATCATTTAAATCAATGTAGTATTTAAATTCGATATCCGATACAGGAGTGCTGCCGGCCATTTGCGATTCCCTTACTTTTAAATTGAATGTTTCGAATCCGGAATCATTGCAAAGTTCAATTGGTGTTGGATTATTGGTGTCTCCCGGCAAACCAAGAACAATTAAATTTAAGGTTGTAATCCTGTAACATCCGTTGTTTGAAGGATCTATTACTTTAATGAAAACTGTTGTCGTTCCCGATGTGAAAGCATTTGGCGTAGGTATTGGGTTTCCGGCTACTAAATCGGCATTGGACTGATAAAAAGTAACTTGTAAAATCGTATTGTTTTGTGTAATCTGAGAAATTCTGCTGGTCAAATCGAAAATTGCCAAATTCGTTCCGCAAAGCTTAATCGGTGAAGGTTGCGAAATCGAAGGATTCGGGAACACTATAATATCGAAACTTACTACCGACAAACATTGTGTTTGTGTATCATATAAACGCACGAAAATGGTTTTTGTACCCACAATAAGCGGAAGCGGTGTATTCGGGTTTATTGGGTTTATGTTGTCTTTCGCATTGTTGAAGGAATTGAAATAGCTGGTCTGAACGGTTGGGTTTTGACCTATAAGCGCTTCCATATTTTTGGTGTTCAAAAGAAAACTGTCCGATTCGCAAAGGTTTACTGATGAAATTACAGTTTGGATCGGAGGCGTTTTAACGGTAGCGGTGAAAGTTCCTATTCCATCACAATTGTTGTTCGTTTCAATTCTTGTATAAACGATAGTAGTGCCGATTGGAAGTTGGGAAGCATTAGTTAACGGATTCAGCTCGGTCGAAGCATCAGAAGTTGTTAAATAGAACGCAATGTCAACATTCGAACTTGGAAAATACGTGTTTTTAATCAATTGGCGTTGCGCATCAAAGTTGACAAAGCCATAAGTAGCGTTTAATTCCGGGCAAACTGGCGTGATGTCCGGATACGTAGTCACACTCGTAGGATTCACTTTTAAATTAATTGTCCCAAGTCCTGAAGAGGTACAATTTGGTGTAATACCTTCGTTGATGATTTTTACATAGATGTTCTGTAAAAAAGGTGACGTTGTATTGGTGTAATGAACCGGATCAGTTATAAGGTTGGTCAAAGCAATATCCTGATAAAAATATAGCGTTAATCCGGGAGTGTTATTTGTTAAATAAGCATAAGCCTGCATCAGGTTGACCTCTGCAATACCATCGATAGTAGGAGCGATATAGTCACATTGTTCCAAAAGTAACGGTGTTGTATTTATTACCGGCAAAGCGTTTACACGGATGTTAACTGCGTTCGATTGGTTTGTACACAGATTCTGTTCCGTAGTTTGCAGATAATAGACTGAGGTCGTATTTAGCGTCTGATTTGCAGCTGATACAGTAAATGTGCTTCCGGTTGCTCCTGCAATGGGATTTCCGTCTTTGTACCATTGGTAGGTCAGCGAAGAATTTACAGCACTGTTTGCATTAGCAGAAGTAATTGTAAAGCTGTCGCCTTCACATAAAGTTCTGTCGGAAGCAATGGTTACATTCGGGTTGGCAACAATATGAATGGTGTTGGAACTAGCTTCTGAACAAGGGCTGTTGTATACTTTGACAAAGTAATCGCCGGGTAATGTTGGTGTATAAGTTGCTGAAGTTGCTCCTGGAATCGCCGCATTGTTTAAGTACCATTGATATGTTAAATTATCAATAGAAGTGTCTAACTGCGCGCTATTAGTTATCGAACTGTTTAAGGTCGGATTAGAATTCAAACATTGGGTATTGGTATTGGCAATGCTTGTAGTAGGTGCGCTATGAAATTTAAAACTTATTTCATCAATGCTTTCTCGTAGGCCCGTCGTTGAACCCGAGGGATTCGTGGTAATGTCGTAAGCAGTAACTATTACTTTATAAATTCCGGTACTGGAAACTGTTATTGTGTTTGTTGGTGATGTGGAGTCGTTTACTGTGGAAAGAAGAATCCCGTCTTTATACCAGGTATAATTAAAACGTAAGTTTGCAGGCAGTCCGGGAAAATCTGAAATGTCAACCCTTGCGGTGATGTCTTTAGTCTGAGGTTTGCAATAATCGAGTTGTGTAATTTCAAGATTTGCAGAATCCACGATATCAACGGAGGACAGGAAATCACAATTTGAACTTCCGTTACCACCTGTTTGTGTAATTTGAATATTTCCGGGAACATTGGAATAATTGTCAATTAAAAGAACATATAACTGACCTGAAATCGCATTAGGAATATTTACATTTTCTATACTGCTGTTAGACCAACTGCAATCTACTTCAGTAGGAGTATCAAGCTGGCTGCAAATATTGTTTAAGTTGTTGAAGGGCCCCCACAAAACGAAGTCAACATCCGTTCCGTTTCCTGCCAGGTTGGTTTGACTTATCTGAAGGGTAATATTGCCGCTGTTCTGAATTTGAATAAAAAACCAGGTAGGACCGTGAAAGGGTTCGCCAATACAGGTAGTGTTAAACGATTCATTATTTCCGCCTGTTGAATTGGAAAACGGAATATTCGTTGCACAAGATTGGTATAAATTAAAATTTGCTTCAAGCTCTGCACATGACGGGGCACCCCCTTGCGCGAAAAGAGTACTGCTAAAAAGTAATAAAAAAGCTGTGAATAATTTAGCAATAAATTTCATTTTTGTTATATTTTTTGGGAAAGGCAAATGTATAAAAATATTCTTCAGTTGATATAAAAATGAAAATATTTGATTTACAGCAGGTTGAAAATATTTTACCTTTTCGTGCCAATAAAAATACCTCATCAGAAAATCAATTCGGATAAGGCATAAAAATATAGGGTTTTGAAATTATATGCGGTACTTAGTTTTGATAAGCATGTTTATATGGTTGGCCTGTTATGATTTTCAACATATCTTTCTCAAGCGATTCAATCGGACTTTCAACTATACGGTGCAGTTCTTTCCCGTTTTTGTAGAAAATGAATGTCGGGACGCGTTCAATATCCATGCCCTTTTCCAGATTGTCAGGTGTTGTTTTGGTTCGGTCTACAGTAATAAGATTAACTTTATCCTCATTAAATTTCAACTGCTCCAAAATCTTATAAAATGCGGGCACGTGTTGTTGACTGTCGCTACACCATGTTCCCATGAAAACAGTAATATAAAGGTCTTTGGTGTGCTTTTTAAGTTCTGAAATTGTTGCGGCGTCCGGTGTGTAATTATCGTGATTCGGAATATACCAAAAAACATACGGACTCACCTGAAACGCATCTTTGGTCTGTTTTCCGACCAGCATTTCCTTGGTTTTTACAACTGTGGTTTCTGATGTCGCGATAGGTTTCTGTTGCGATTTACAACTTAGTATTAAAGTCGTAATGACCATCAAGGCGATTAGTTTTTTCATCTTATAACAGGGATTGCTGTGACATGGCTTCCGGCTTTTCAATGCCCATCAATTCCAGGATGGTTGGGGCAATGTTGGCCAAAACGCCATTGTTGATGTGCTGTAATTCTTTATCTACCAAAATAACCGGAACCGGATTAATGGTATGTGCCGTATTTGGAGTCCCGTCCGGGTTAATCATGGTTTCGCAATTTCCGTGGTCGGCAATGACAAGGGTAGTGTAATTGTGTTCCAAAGCAGTTTCAATTACTTCTTTGACACAAATGTCTACTGCTTCGCAGGCTTTTATTGCTGCTTCCATCACTCCGGTATGTCCAACCATGTCACCATTGGCAAAATTTAAGCAGACAAAATCCACTTCGCCTTTTTTCAGCTCGGGAATTAATTTGTCTTTTAGATCGTAAGCGCTCATTTCCGGTTGTAAATCGTAGGTCGTTACCTTAGGGGAGGGAGCTAAAAGACGTCGCTCACCAATAAAGGGCAACTCACGCCCGCCTGAAAAGAAGAACGTTACGTGCGGATATTTTTCCGTTTCGGCAATGCGTATCTGAAGCTTATTGTTTCGTTCCAGAACTTCGCCTAACGTTTCGGTTATATTTTCTTTGTCGTAGATGACATTCACATTTTCGAAAGTATCGTCATAATTGGTCAGCGTAACGAAATATAACGGCAGTTTATGCATGTTCTCTTCGTGGAAATCCTGCTGGGAAAGAGCCTGGGTCAATTGTCTTCCGCGATCGGTCCGGAAATTGAAGAAAATCACCACGTCATTGTCCTGAATTGTTGCGATTGGTTTATTGTCCGAATCTACCATAAGAATAGGCTCAATAAACTCATCGGTAACATGATTGTGGTAGCTGGCCAGAATGCTCATAACCGGATTAACCGAATGTGTTCCGATGCCGTTAACCATCACATCATAGGCTTTTTTCACTCTTTCCCAACGCTTGTCACGATCCATGGCGTAGTATCGTCCAACAATTGAAGCCAATTTAGCAGACGAATTCTTTAGGTAATTTTCTAAATCCTCGATGTATTTTGCGCCCGATTTTGGATCGACGTCACGACCATCGGTAAAGGCATGAACGAAAACTTTCTGCAACCCGAAATCGTGTGCGGCATCCAGTAATCCTCGTAAATGCGAAGTGTGGGAATGAACGCCACCATCGGAAACCAATCCTAAAAAGTGAACGTTTTTATTGTTTTGTTTTGCATACGCGAAAGCATCCGTAAGCACTTTTTCCTGATTTAAAGTCTTATGCTGAACCGCCAGATTGATTTTGGCCAGATCCTGATAAATGATTCTTCCGGCACCCAGATTCATGTGGCCTACTTCCGAATTTCCCATCTGTCCTTCGGGTAAACCTACATTCAGACCGTCTGTTCTTAGGGAAGCATTCGGGTATTTGGTATATAAACTGTCAATGAAAGGAGTATTCGCATTATCAATTGCAGAAACCTTTGGGTCGGGAGATTTTCCCCAACCGTCCAAAATCATTAAAATAACTTTTTTATTCATGGTATTACAGCCAATTCTTAGCCTTGTTATAATCAATAAAATATTTAACACTTATAGAAAAAGTATGCACTAAATCGTTTTCTAAAGTATGTGCTAAGTTATCAATTATATTTTTATTTAAGCGACTTTCGAAATGAGCAGCATTATTTCTGTATAAAACGGAAACCTGGCTTCCCGGAGCGAACCACCACGTATAGGATAAATCGTAATTCCAGGACTTGAAATTGGCATTGTTATCCGAGGTGTAAGTCGTGTTGGGAGCGAAATACCCATCTTCCTGAAGTGTTAAATAATCTTTGACTTCGGAATACGACCAATAGTAGCGTACCTTCATATTAAAGGTCATTTTGCTGTTGATAGCATACTTTCCTGAAATCGAATTTTCAAGCATGGTTACATTTCTGTTGGCAAAAATGATATCGGTTCCTGTGTTATCTACGTAGCCCTTGTCGTTATTATCGCGGGCGAAATTCAATCCGTACGTTATGAAAAGTTTGTCACTGAATCGGAATCGTGGGCCGAAAAAGAATCCATATGAATTTCGTTTTGGCTGGTCGAATTTGGTGAAATAAGGATTGAAGTCGAAGGCAACCGGATTGTTGTAATTGGTGGAAACATATACCCATCCGCCATAACTTGTAGGTCGGTACACATATCTTCCCGCCGTTCTTGGCTGATAAAAATCGTAAGTCACAATAGGGTTAAGATCCAATCCAATGCCGAAATCGTCATTCTTTTTATTAGAGAAGTTGATGCTTGATCCTATCCAGGCATTCTGTAGCATTCCGGTTTCATTTTGCCATTCGAAAGAACTGTTGGCATTATAGAAAAAGGAGTTGAATATTTTGGTCGGATTCAGTATTCGGTAGGTGAAATTACCGTAAACATTCGAATAGTTGTTGGTGAAATTAATTCCCAGGTCATTGATGTTGTATTCTTTGGACACATAATTTCCTCCGCCGTTAAAACGATATTTTCCGAAAGTTTTTGCAATCATCAGGTTAGAACTATATCCTTTTTTGTCTTCAACATCGTTGATATAGCTGTATTTGAAATTTCCGGCTAACTTATAGGTGTTGGCTTTCGTATTTAAGTCGAACAATAATGCAGATACATTAGCATCCCTGAAACTTCCGTCGCGCATCACATTAGTATTCACAAAACTGACGGACGAATTTTTGCGGAAACGCTGGTCGAAAACCAATACGTTATAATTTGCCAGCGGCTCTACGACTTCATGACGGGTTTCGTCGGTTACTGTATTCTTAATGGAGGCTTCCGTTCTTTCGGTGATGGCGTTTAAAACACCAATTCCCAGTCCTTTTGAGGTTCTTCCTGAAACTTTTAGTGCATTCAGAAGATTAATAGTTGCAGGGTATTCGCTGATTTCCTCGTTTTCAGCCAATGTCACTTTCCCTGTCGGATGACTGCCTATTCTTCGCGAATAGAACAAGCCACCTTTGTTGAATAAGTCGGTTCCCTCGGTAAAGAAGGCCCTGTTTTCGTTCAGTTGCTGTTCGAACGGACCTAAGTTTAATATTTTATTGTCGAAGGCGGTCTGGCCGAAATCGGGTACAAGAATAGCATCCAGTGTAAACGAGTCGTTTATACCGTATTTAATATCCATTCCGCCTTTTAATGTGGTTTCGGTTTCATTTCCGGCCTGAGTCACATAGGCAGAAGCGTAGGGGATAAAGAAAAGCCTTGTTGGCGGTTTGATGTCTTCGATTCCGTTAAGGATTCCTGCCTGTGCCATAATATTCCCGATATTGGCATCGATTTTATTCCAGGCATATTTTTGTTTTTTGTAGCGTACTTCCCTAAATAAGTTCAGTCCCCAGACCTGCTTGTCTTTTTGAGAGAAACGAATCGCTGCATATGGAATTTTCATTTCCACTACCCAGCCGAAATCGGTTAAGGTAACGGCACTGTCCCAGATGGCATCCCAGGAATAATCCTCGCCATTTTCTTGAGTGGCGATGCAATCCATCTGAGTTCCGGCGGCGCTTACAATAAGACGGAAATCCTGCTGACCGTCGTTATAACCATTTAAAAATATTCCGAAATGATCGGATGTTCCAAAGTTGTCACGCTGCGTGATTTCTTTAAGAAGGTTCTTTCTGTCCTGATATAATTGGGCTCCCACATAAATTCCTTCGTCATCATAAGCAATACGAACAATTGTTTTTTCCGATTCAAGTTCCGGTTTTCCGTTATCCGGCTGGAACATGATAAAATCAGTTGCAGTTTCGGCATTATTCCAGAAAGGTTCGTCGAGTTTTCCGTCTATGGTGGCCGACTGATCCGTGCGAAGTGCTGTTACTGTTTTTTTAGGGATTTTTGTTGTTACCGGTATTGTATCCTGAGAGAATCCGATGGAAGAGCAAATAAAGCTTAGTAGAAAAGACAGCTTTAATTTCATTTTTTCTTGATTTTGGTGATGATTGACATGTCAAAGATAAATATTTACATAAACCCTTATGGATATTAAGAAATCTTTAACTAATGCCTTAAAAAACAATCGACGAAATGTTAAATTTTATCGATAAAGTGCAAAAAAAATTTGGTAGTCTAAATTATTTATATATTTTTGGCTCAAGTTAAAAACAACATAACAACAAGATTATCAATGATTTACAGAATTTTGCCATTACTATTTGTTTTCCTTTTATCGTTCAAGCCAGTGGCTACGATGGAGAACAACGACCCGAAGACATTAGCTGCAAATGCAAAGACATCTTTGGAATTAAAAGTTAAAAACCTTTATGCATCTTTGGATGTGAAATCATTTACCATGCCGAACTTTGAATGTTTTTCAAAAGGTCTGGAAGGATTTTATCAATTAAAAGCCCAGGGAATTGTTAAAAAAGACATTCTTACCATTATAGATTTCAGTCTTTCTTCAACTCAAAAAAGACTTTGGGTTATCGATATGGCTACTAATAGTGTTTTATTGCAATCAGTGGTTTCTCATGGAAGAAACAGCGGAGAGCAATTTGCAAATTCTTTTTCCAATGAAAGTAACTCGTATAAAAGCAGTTTAGGTTTTTATACTACCGGAGAAACCTATAACGGAAAACACGGTTTATCATTAAAACTAGACGGTTTGGAATACGGAATAAATGACAACGCAAGAAACAGGGCGGTTGTAATGCACGGAGCGGATTATGCTGCGGAAAGCGTTATCGCGCAACAGGGAAGATTAGGCAGAAGCCAGGGTTGTCCCGCTGTTCCTTTTGCAATTCACAAAGAAATGATCAATCTTTTAAAAGAGAAGTCATGTTTGTTTATCTATCATCCTTCAAGAACGTATGAAAAACAATCAAAACTAGTTTCGTAGTTTTTGATATAATTCGAAATCGAGGTTGTAAATATCGTTTCGAAACTGAAATCCATTCTCATTCATCCAGGCAGTCCAATACAGCACATGAATCAGAATGGGTTTTTTTATGGGTATCCCCGAAGTTTTTTTGCTTTCAATGATTTTCTCCACCCGTTCTTTGTTCATGATATTTTCATCGTTTTCCAGAATGTAGTAAGCCAGATCAAGAGGATCTTCCACCCGGATACATCCTGAACTCAACGCTCTTGCGCTCAAGCCGAAAAAATCACGGTGATTGGTGTCGTGCAGATAAACCAAATGGCTGTTGGGAAAGTTGAATTTTACCAGGCCAAGCGAATTATCATATCCCGGCTTTTGAACATAACGGTAATTGTTAGGCTTGCCGGCATTCCAGCTGTATGGACTTACTTCTTCTCCTGCCATGTTATAAATCGTGATGCCTGTTTCGGCGAAGTAGCCTCTGTTTTTTGCTGCCGTTGGACCCAAATCTTCCTTAATGATGGTTGGCGGAACCGTCCATGTCGGGTT
Source organism: uncultured Flavobacterium sp. (assembly GCF_946481155.1). The sequence goes on along the minus strand of NZ_CAMLMK010000067.1, from coordinate 1,020 downwards.
AATTACCAGATTGCTGAATTTTGAAGACAGAATCGGCGTTTTGCGTTTGTCCCTGCCTACAACAACTTTATGGACACGCATAGTATCCCTACCTTTAACTGCCGTTAATCGGAATTCCGGAATGTTGACTATCACATAATCTTCGCCAAAATCCCTTGGGAACCATCGCCAACGTTCTAAATTGACTATAATTTGCTGTTTGCGCTGGTTTTTGCTGAAATTCAGTGCGGCGATTGTTCCTTTTCCGATAATCCCGTCCTGCAATAATCCATGGCGCCCCTGAAATTTTTTAACTGCGCTAACGGTTTTGCTGTCATAAATAGCAGTAATCGTGTCGGGTTTTCTGTAATCGCCCCAATACGCCAGTCGTTCTTTTACCGCTTTTATTGTTTCGGTAGAATCGTTCGGTTTTATTTTCTCTTCTATAGAAATAGGCGAGAAGTGATCATTTGGCATACTTTTTATTTTTGCCAGGCTTTTTTTCAGAAGCTCGTAGGCAATGTGGGTAGGTTTTAAAGTATCTAAGGTTTTTTCAAGGCTATGACTTCGAATCCCTTCCTGTAATAAGTCGATAGCTTTTAAATCTTTCGGATAAACATCCCAGTCGGTATATAGCTGTGTAGGGGCTAGTTTTCCATTATACAGGTGATTGGCAAACTTCTGGAACGATTCTGTAAAAAGAATGTCAGCTGTAATAAGCTGCTTTTCCGTGAGCGTTTTTCTCGATGCTTCTGATTCTGCAAGCACTTTAAAATTGTAGTCTTCCGGATCCATGCCTTCCGCTTCTGATTCTTTAATCAGATTTAGGAATGATTCGCGGTCTCCATCTTCCATCCACACGGTTTTAAAGAGGTTGTTTCGGTAAAATTCTTTTATTCTTTTAGATTTTCCGCTGATCAGTAAACTGTCAAAAGCAATGGATTTCGGGGATGTTATTGGGACGACTTTTACAGAATCAGTCTGTGCGCTTTTTGCCAGGGCTGCTTCTTTTTTGCAACTGATGAAAAGTAAGGGTAATAT
>NZ_CAMLMK010000066.1 GCF_946481155.1 uncultured Flavobacterium sp. | reverse complement strand
CTTCATTGGAATAATTGCTTAATTGCTGTTCATCTAAATGGAATAAAGTAACTGTGGTGTTTTCATCAAACTTCACATTGCTTTTGATAATGGATATTGCTTTTTGAATCTTATCGGCCGTAACTTCTTCAAATTTAATTTTGTCCCCCACCCGCAGATAAGTTTCTTCAACTACGGTATCCTTAGTTACTTCATACCATAATGGCTTTAGTGGCTTCAGGATTTTTTTTGCGTCTTTAACATCCGTATAAATAACCTTTGAAAACTGCTCGTTCTGATACACCTGCATCCAGGAATAGACCGGCAAGGCAATATCCAAATGCAATGGATATTTTTTCCCTTGCTTCAGGTAACTTTCCAGTTCGTTAAGATCGAGTATCGAATTCTTATCTTTATCTCCAAGTGGATTTATCAGGTTATAACACATTAACGTAGCCTTATCAACAGGCGGAACTCCCATCTTATCAGGATATTTATAAGGATACAACCGAAGCGTACAGCTGATTTCCTTCTTTGATATTACTTTAAGTTTCTTCAGAAAATAGAAATAATTATCTTTTGATTTTAATGTCCAGTCGCAATCCATCTGGAATTCCTTTACCGGCAATTGCCTTTCGTATCTTTCTTTACAATATTTATCAATCAAAAAATTTACGTTATCGGCCAAAGTATCCAGACTCCCTTTACTTGCTTTAATAAAAACTGCATTTCTTAAATACACCGTTGGCACAATATTCAGGCTGTCACGTCTGTAAAAATGCATTTCCGTCTTAGAAATCGGGTAATTCCCCATCGCGTCGCTATGATCCACTTCGAAAAATTTTATATAGATTTTTTTCACTTTTAATTTATCGACAAGGGAATCCTCCTTATCAGAAAAACTATAACCATCGCTCTTCCAATAATAAAAGGCTCTTTCAACATTTTCAACCTTATCGGAACACGAAAAAAAGAATACCGAAATTAAGCCCAGGAGAAGCAGTTTTTTCATTTCAAAAGAAGTTTTCATTATAACGTAAAATCGCATAAAATTATATCTTTTCCTACAGATTATTTCATAAAAAAACCCGTTTATTTCTAAACAGGTTTTCAATGTATTTAAAGAAGTGATTCTTAGTTCTTCATCGGAATATTCTCCAGGATTTCCATTACGAATTTCCAGTATTTCTGTGCGGAAGAAATCGAAGCTCTTTCGTCCGGGCTATGCGCACCTTTGATGGTCGGACCAAAGGAAATCATATCCATATCCGGATAATTTGTCCCTAAGATACCGCACTCCAGTCCTGCGTGACAAGCTACGACGTGAGGCTTTGTGGCGTTTTGCTTTTCGTAAATATCGGTCAGCACATCTAAAATCGGAGACGAAACGTTTGGTGTCCAGCCTGGGTACGACCCTGTAAAAGTTACTTCGCATCCGAACAATTCAAACGCCGAACGCAAAGCATTTGCCAAATCAAATTTAGAGCTCTCCACAGAGGAACGCGTCAAATTCTGAATAGAAATCTCGCCATCTTTCACAATAATTCTTGCGATGTTATTCGAAGTTTCCACAAGGTTTTCCATATCGGCACTCATACGGTACACTCCGTTATGTGCAGCATAAATAGCCCGAAGCAAACCTTCCTGAACACCCAAATCCATAACTTTTGAAGGCAAATCCGATTTCTCGATTTCAATCGTCAGTTTTGGTTCTGTTGTTTTGAATTCAAACTTTATATCGTTGATGATTTCCTGCATGTCGAATACGAAAGCTTCGTCATAGATTCCTGCAATGATTACTTTGGCAACACTCTCACGAGGAATCGCATTACGTAAACTTCCACCGTTGATTTCCGAAATCTGTAATCCGAAGTTTTCAAATCCGTCAAATAACAAGCGGTTCATGATTTTGTTGGCGTTACCCAAACCTTTATCGATGTCCATTCCGGAGTGACCGCCATTTAATCCTTTTACGGTAATAGTATATCCTACTGAATCTGCCGGAACTTCTTCTTCACTGTAATTTCTTGTTGCAGTAACATCAACCCCACCAGCGCATCCGATATCGATTTCGTCGTCTTCTTCCGTATCAAGATTTAAAAGGATTTCGCCGTTAAGCAAACCGCCTTTTAATCCCATGGCACCTGTCATTCCGGTTTCTTCGTCAATAGTAAATAACGCTTCGATTGCCGGGTGTTTAATATCCTTGCTTTCCAGAATCGCCATGATTGTCGCTACCCCCAGCCCGTTATCCGCGCCAAGCGTAGTTCCTTTTGCACGAACCCAGTCGCCATCGACATACATTTCAATCCCTTGCGTATCGAAATCGAAATTGGTGTCGTTATTTTTTTGGTGAACCATATCCAGATGCGACTGCATCACAATGGTTTTGCGGTTTTCCATTCCTGCCGAAGCCGGTTTCTTGATGATTACGTTTCCTACTTCATCTTTTATGGTTTCAAGTCCTAATTTTTTTCCGAAATCCATCATAAATGCAATAACGCGTTCTTCTTTTTTAGACGGTCGCGGCACGGCATTCAGGTCGGCGAATTTATTCCAAAGCTGTTTAGGCTCAAGGTTTCTTACTTCCTGGCTCATATTTTCTGTTTAGTGTTTGTTATTTTTTCAAAGACTATTTCATCAGTTCGCCCAAAGGGCTCGGGTCAAAGTTACAAAGATTTACAACTTTGAAGGCCAGAAAGTGCAGTAATTTTCAGAAGAAATTATTCGTGGTTAAGAAGTTTTTGATGCGCTATGTGCTCCTCAAAAAGCTGCGGGATTTTTTTTTCGGAAACTTCGCCATACCAAACATTATCCGGTTGAAAGCCGATCACCGGAGCACATTTACAATTGTCGGTACAATGGGTTTTTAGCAACTCCACTTCACCTTTCATTTCGGTTTGCTTGATCAGGCCACGAAATATTTTGCGGTTATGTTTGTTGTCTTTACCGCATTTGCTTCCATCGCAAAAAAGAATCACTTTTTTAGGAATATCTAACTTCTTCATAACCATTACCTTATAAGGTTTCCTCTCTTATACAAATTTACGATATGTCTTTCATTCTTACATTCAATTAACATTTTTTATATTTATCAAAATTTTACCCATGAACCGGAAACTGATTTTGCCTTTATTCCTCGTTTTTCAATTTATCGGATTGAAAGTGCTGTCTTTTTTTCCGGAAACGGTGGAACGTTATTACAGTAAGGGTTTTTATCCGGTTTTAGCTAAAATCTCGAGGATTACTTTTGGAAAAATACCTTTTTCAATTGGGGACATCATTTATTTTATTGCGATTTTCTGTTTACTGAGATGGCTTTGGAAACAACGAAAAACCTGGAAAACCCAGTGGAAAACAAACATCTTATCATTAATTGGATTCGTTTCAGTATTTTACTTTTTCTTCAATTTGCTTTGGGCTGTTAATTATTTACGGGTTCCGATGTATAAAAAACTGGGTATCGAACGTGAATATTCACAGGAAGAATTACTTGCTTTCACTAAACTGATGATTACAAAAACCAACGCCATTCATTCGCAGCTCGTCAAAAACGACAGTATGAAAGTTATTGTTCCTTATTCCAGGGAAATGATTTTTGAAAAAACACAGAATGGCTATGATAATCTGGCGAAAGCCCTTCCATACCTTAAATATGAAAACCATTCCATAAAGCCGTCCATTATCAGTATGCCCCTAACTTATATGGGATTTGGAGGCTATCTTAATCCGTTTACCAATGAAGCGCAGGTGAACGGACTTCTGCCTTTGCATAATTTCGTTACCACAACCGGACACGAGATGGCACACCAGATAGGCATCGGTCCGGAAAGTGAAGCGAATTTCGTGGGTTATATGACGACAATTTACAATGACGATCCCTATTTCAAATATTGTGGCTATTCGTATGCGTTGCGTTATTGCCTGTCAAATCTCGAGAATTTTGAAGAAGGTTCTTCAGAAAAATTACTCCCGTCAATACATATTGGCATCCGCAAAAATTTTGCCGAAACGGAAGCGTTCTGGGACAGCCATCAAACCTTTATTGACACCATTTTCCATACTTTTTATGATAATTTCCTTAAAATCAATCAGCAAAAAGATGGCTTGGAGAGCTACAGCAAGTTTGTGGATCTGATGGTGAATTATTATAAAGGGAAAGACTTGTGAGAAACAAGAAACAAGAAGCAAAACGTAATGATTAAACTGTCCTGATTCTTGGTTCTTACTTCTATTTTTAAATCTCATCTGTTGTAAAACTCTGGATATTTTTCTTTTTGTAAGGTCGGATGATTAGGCGTCCTTCACGATCGAACCGGATGTAATTGTACACCCAATTCATCAGTACGACGGCTTTGTTTTTAAATCCGATCAGGGAAAACAGATGCACAAACATCCAGACAAACCATGCAAATACTCCGTGAAAATGCCATTTCGGCAAATCGACTACGGCTTTGTTTCTTCCAATGGTCGCCATGGAACCTTTATCGTTATAAACAAACGGTTTCATCTCCCGATTTTCGAGTTTTCGTACCAGATTTTGAGCCAATAATTGGCCTTGCTGGATTGCAGGCTGTGCCATCATGGGGTGTCCCTGTGGGAATTTATCGGAAGCCATGACAGCGATATCACCCACAGCAAATATATTATCGTAACCTAATACCTGATTGAATTCGTTAACCTTCACTCGGTCCGCGCGTTCTATGAAGGATTCTGCTTTCAGGCCACTTATAAGAGCGCCTTTCACTCCTGCCGCCCAAATTACCGTAGCGGTTTCAAAAGTCAGATCGGAAGTTGTGGTGATTAATCTGCCATCATAATTGGTAACGCGAACGTTCTTCCAGATGCTGACACCTAATCCCCGCAGAAAATCTTCCGCGTTTTTTGAGGATTTCACGGACATGGCATCCAATAACCGATCACTACCCTGAACAAGATGGATTCCCATATTACGAATGTCGAGATCCGGATAATCTTTCGGAAGGATAGCTTTTTTCATTTCGGCTAAAGCGCCTGCGAGCTCTACTCCTGTTGGTCCTCCACCAACGATTACGAAATTCATCAGGCTGTTTCTTTCCGCAATATCATTTGTCAATAAAGCCTGCTCGAAATTCTCGAGAATCAAACTCCGAATATTGAGCGATTGCGGGATGGTTTTCATCGCCATGCTGTAGGTCTCGATCTCCTTATTCCCAAAATAATTGGTTTTTGAGCCAGTCGCCATGACCAGATAATCATAATGCAGATCACCAATATCTGCAATGACCTTTTGATTAGCGGTATCAATTTCTTTTACATTGGCCAGCCTGAAATAAAAATTTTCATAGTCCTGCACTACTTTTCGGATAGGATATGCAATGGAACCGGCCTCGAGTCCTCCGGTAGCCACCTGATACAAAAGTGGTTGAAAAGTATGGTAATTGTGTTTGTCCAGAAGGACCACCTGTGCGTTTTTATTTCGGAGTTTTTTAGCTAATGTTATTCCGGCGAATCCGCCACCGATAATAACAATGCGCGGGGAACTTGAACGAGGGATATTCATATCTTTTGAGTTGCAAAGTTGCTTAGTAACAAAGTTACAAAGAAAGTGTCTGAAAGGAGTTATGAGAAAAAGGAAAAAGAGAGAAGAAGCAAGAGACAAGAAAAACAAATCCATAAAATTCGCGTTGCTTGCATTCGTATCCTCCACGTTCCCTTTCCTAAAAGCTTAAAAAATGCCTAAAGTGTTGCTTCTAAAAATAAAAAATCAAAAATTTGTAACAATCGGTTAGGATTAAACACTAATGATTTATGAATTCGAATTTAGAGCAATCCTTTGTTTCGCAATTAAAAGAGCATCAGAATATTATCCACAAAATTTGTCGGCTATATACTTCTGATGAAGATGCGCACAAGGATTTGTTTCAGGAAATTACCATTCAGCTCTGGAAGGCTTTCCCGCAGTTTCGAGGCGAGGCAAAATTCACCACCTGGGCGTATCGTGTTGCTTTAAACACTGCTATAACGCTTTACCGAAAGAAGACCAAATCAATTAATACGATTGAATTTGACAGTAAAATTCACAGGTTTACCCACGATGAATACAATTACGAAGAAGAGGAACAGATAAAACTACTCTACAAGGCGGTGCATCAGCTGAACGATATTGAAAAGGCATTGGTTTTCATGTATCTCGAAGACAAAGATTATACTGAGATTGCCGAAACACTGGGAATCAGCGAGGTGAATGCGAGGGTGAAGATGAACCGGATCAAAGGAAAATTAAAACGAATAGTAAATCCGTAAGGCAAAGGAAAATATGGACGAGTTAGATTTATTAAAAAAGGACTGGAAGAAAAACGACACGAAGTTTCCGAATATTACGGAGCAGGATATATATGCCATGTTGCATCGGAAATCGTCATCCATCGTGAAATGGATTTTTATTATCAGCGTATTGGAAATATTGCTTTGGAGCATGATTAGCTTTCTGACCGCCGACGAGAGTTATTTCAAAACACTTGAAAATTACCACATCGATACCTTCATGAAGGTGTTCATGATAGTCAATTATACCGTAATTGCAGTCTTCATTTTCCTGTTTTACAAAAATTTCAGACGTATCAATACGACCGACAATGTGAAAGAACTGATGCGAAGCATCCTGAAAACCCGTAAGACCGTGCAATATTATATTTGGTACAATCTTGCAATGATTGGCTTTACTTTCATTGTAGTAATGATTGCCACTGCCAAATACGATGCCCGAATTAATGACATCGCGGTGAAAGCTTCCGAAACAGACGGCAATGTCTTATTCTGGATTGTTTTCTTTGGATTTACGTTTATTTTCTTTTCGGTATTCATTGGTTTGTTCTGGCTGTTCTACCGACTGATCTACGGATTCCTGTTACGCCGACTTCATCAAAATTTTGAAGAACTCAAGAAAATCGATTTATAAAAACAAAAAAGCTTCAACGTGTGTTGAAGCTTTTTTTATTGGTTTATTATTCCTCGTAATCGTCTACGCCAAACAGGAAAGGTTCCAGCATGATTTTATCGGCCAATACCTCAACCCTTTCGGTCAGGTTTTCGGAGAAGAAAAGACGTTGTGTTTTTTCAACGCTGTTGGACAGACGTAAAACGATGGCATCCATGCGTATTTTGAAAAGTTCGTCGGCATCATCAATCACGAACATTTTAATGGTGTTCATATTAAAACCGGCTGATGAAAACATGGCGTTGATCCTATTGGGCGTTCCGATTAAAACATCCATCCCCAATGAAATTTGGTTTTTATCATAATCGATATCGCCTTTTTCGTGCGTACCGAAAACACGCAAGTCGGTATAATTCCCGTATTTTTTGAACATTTCCACCATTTCCAGAACGGCTTCTTTATCTTTCACCAGAATTAAGGCACGTGTCGATTCTCCAACAGCCTTTTGAAGATTTTGGATAACCGTGTAAGCAATGGTCGTACTTTTTCCTTCACCTTTGCCCATAACAATTACTGCATCAGCACCACTTTTCAAGGTTCCGAAACAGTCTTTCTGAATATCGTTTGGCGTTTCAATTCCGTTTTCGGCCAAAGCCGATGCCAGTTTTTCGTTGATTTTTTTTAGTTTCATTCTTAATGCTATATGCCGTAAGCTCAAAGCTTAAAGCTAATTTATTTACTTGCGAACAGTTTCACATCGCTTTCCGAAATTTCACTTCCGCCAAGGATAATAAGGCGTTCCACTACGTTTCTTAGTTCCCTGATGTTTCCTGTCCAATCGTATTCCTGCAATAATTTGATTGCCGAAGCGGAGAATTTCTTAACTGCATTCCCTTGTTCGGACGCTATTTTTTCGGCGAAATGACGGATCAGTAGCGGAATATCATCCCTTCTGTCATTCAACGCCGGTACTTTGATTAAAATCACCGCTAAACGATGGTATAAATCTTCCCGGAAGCGGCCTTCTTCAATCTCTTTTTTCAGATCCTTATTGGTTGCTGCTATTACGCGAACATCGATTTTTATATCTCTGTCGGCTCCAACACGCTGTATTAAATTCTCCTGCAAAGCCCTTAAAACCTTGGCCTGTGCTGAAAGACTCATATCGCCAATTTCATCAAGGAAAATCGTTCCGCCATTCGCTGCTTCAAATTTTCCGGCTCTGTCTTTTACCGCTGAAGTAAACGCGCCTTTTACGTGGCCGAACAATTCGCTTTCAATCAATTCAGAAGGAATAGCAGCACAGTTTACCTCAATCAGCGGGGCATTGCTGCGTGCGCTTTTTTCGTGTAATTGATGCGCTACAAGTTCTTTTCCGGTTCCGTTGGGTCCGGTGATCAGAACCCGGGCTTCTGTTGGCGCTACTTTTTCAATCATCTCTTTGATATGGTCGATAGGTTTGCTGTTGCCAATCATCTCGTAGTTTTGGGAAACTTTCTTTTTAAGGATTTTGTTTTCCACTACGAGTTGCTTTCGGTCTAAAGCGTTCCGGACAGTATTCAGCAAACGGTTTAAATCCGGCGGTTTAGAAATATAGTCAAATGCACCTAAACGCATAGTATTTACAGCCGTTTCCAGATCACCGTGACCGGAAATCATTACCATCGGAATTTCAGGCTTGATTTTTTTTACTGCTTCGAGTACTTCCTCACCGTCCATCTTCGGCATTTTGATATCGCACAAAACCAGGTCGTAATCCTCGTTTTTGATTTTCTCTAAACCCTGAAGACCGTCTTCCGCTTCATCGACTTTATAGGTGTCGCTTTCTTCCGATAGGATTTTGGTTAAAACCCTGCGGATGGCAGCTTCATCTTCTATGATTAGTATTTTTGACATATCTGTTTATTTGTGGATTCGTGGATTCGGGGATTTGATTATTCGAATTTACAAATCCAAATTAACAAATAACCGAATAACCACAATTTAATATTTCAGCCATTTAATCATTTCCTTCCACGTTGGTTTTTTACCGTACATTAAAATACCCACACGGTAGATCTTTGCGGCAAACCACACAACTCCGAAGAATGTTCCGAAAAGCAATACAATGGAAACTGCTAATTGCCACCAGGGCACTCCGAAGGGAATACGCATCAGCATCACGATTGGCGATGTTAACGGAATCATGGAAAATATTGTGGCCACTGTTCCGTGAGGGTCGTTCATTACTGTAAAGAAGCCTACATAAACTGCCAGCATTAACGGCATGATGATCGGAATAAGGAATTGCTGCGAATCGGTTTCCGAATCTACTGCGGCTCCGATTGCAGCGTAAAGCGAACTGTATAAAAAGTATCCTCCGATAAAATATACTATAAAAAAGATGAACAGAGTAGCCGTCGGAATTTCGTTAAGATATAATTGCGTTTTTTCTATAAATCCCGTTGCTGCCTGCATTTGTTCCGGATTCAACTGATTGGTAGAGTTTACTACTTCGGCTTGGCCACCCATGAAAATGGAAAGGACAAACATCAGTCCGAAGCCCAACATAATCCAGACTAAGAATTGAAGAATTCCGGCTAAAGAAGTTCCGATAATTTTCCCCATCATCAGTTGGAAAGGCTTCACGGATGAAATGATGATCTCGATAATTCGGTTTGTTTTTTCCTCAATTACACTTCGCATTACCATATTTCCGTAGATGATAATAAACATCATGATTAGATAACCAAAAGCAAATCCTACTCCGATTTTGATTTCGTTCAAATATTTCAAACCGTCTTCCCCGGAAAATTTAGTCACATGAATATCTGATTTTACTTTGGCCTGTTCGATCTTATCCGAATCAAAGCCTAATTTCTGTAAATTATTTTTACTCAGCTTGGTATTGATCACGCTTTCCAGATCCATGATGAATTCCATGCTTGGACTCTCATCGGAAATGTATTGTGTTTTTGTTGCCAATTCTCCGATATCGGCAACTTTAGGAACATAAATCATTCCCTCATAGCTATTACTGGCTGTATCTTTTGCTGCTTCAAAAGGTGTAGCGGATAAATCTACATACTTGATTTCTTTGGTACTTTTGAAGTCATTTCTAAAAACACCAGCTTCATCATGGATTGCAATTTTCTTCACTTCGCCCTCGTTCATTTCCGATAGGTAAGCAATCAGGAAAGTCATCCCCACAATTAATAATGGACCGAGAAATGTCATTACGATAAATGACTTATTACGCACTTTGGCAATAAACTCTCTTTTTATAATTAATGATAATACACTCATAATTTTAATTTTTAAATTCCAAAATCCAAAAGCAAAATTCCAATTTTTCACACTGAAGTATTGGGATTTAGTAGTTGGAATTTGTTATTTTTTTTCCGTTACTGTTTTGATGAAGATGTCGTTGATGCTTGGGATTTTTTCCACGAAATGGGTTACCTGTCCGTTTTGCGTCAGGATATTAAGCAATTCATTTGGCGTTGATCCGTTGATTTGCACTTCCAGTTTCAGTTCGTCGTTCAGCGATTTAAAATTTGTTTGCTGTAAGGTGAATTTCTGTGTAAGCTCGTACATTAAGCGTTCCACATTATCGGAAAGAATTCCAACTTCGTAAGAGTGCGTTCGATGCGATTTTTTCACATCAATCAATTTACCTTCAATTAATTTATTCGATTCGTGGATAAGGGCAATGTAATCGCACATTTCCTCTACACTTTCCATTCGGTGTGTCGAGAAAATCACTGACGTACCCTTTTTATTTAATTCGATTATTTCATCTTTAATCAGATTGGCATTAACCGGATCGAATCCTGAAAATGGTTCGTCCAGAATAAGAAGTTTTGGTTCGTGAAGAATCGTTACTACGAATTGGATTTTTTGCGCCATTCCTTTGGATAATTCCTGCATTTTCTTGTCCCACCAGCCTTCGATCTCCAATTTTTCGAACCAATATTTTAGCTGTTTTTTTGCTTCTGCATGGGATAAACCTTTTAACTGTGCCAGATATAAGCACTGTTCTCCCACTTTCATGGTTTTGTATAAACCGCGCTCTTCCGGCATGTAACCGATGTATTGCACATGGTGCGGCGCTAATTTTTCTCCATCTAAAATCACTTCGCCGCTATCGGACATTGTAATTTGGTTTATGATACGAATTAAGGAAGTTTTTCCGGCTCCATTTGGACCTAAAAGTCCGTAGATGCTGCCTTTTGGAACTTGTAATGAAACGCTGTTTAGTGCAGTATAGTTGCCATATTGTTTGACAACGTTATTAACTTCTAAGATAGAACTCATTAGTAAAATTTAATTTATGTAAATGTAAGCATTAGTTGCAGAAAGTCAGAAATTGTTACATAAAAAACCCACCCTAATTCGCATCAGGATGGGAAAAAATTGTCCGGTTAAAAAACCATGACAAAAAAAAATTATGAAAACATGTCTTTTACTTTTTCAAAGAAGGACTTATCTGTTTTTTCCGGCTTTGGGATAAAATTCTCGTCTGTCAATGCTTTTTCGAAAAACTGTTTTTGTTCTTTGGTTAATGTTTTTGGTGTCCATACATTTACGTGCACCAGCATATCTCCTGTACCATAACTGTTAATGCTCGGAATCCCTTTTCCTTTCAGACGAAGGATTTTTCCGGATTGAATACCTTCTTCCAGTTTGATTCTCACTTTTCCGTTAACGGCTTCTATTTCTTTTGAAGTTCCTAAAGCTGCTTCAGCGAAACTGATGTACAGATCGTAATGCAGGTTTTCACCTTCGCGTTTTAAGAATTCGTGTTCTACTTCTTCGATGGCAACAATTAAATCGCCGGGAATACTGTTGGCACCCGGAGCGTCATTCCCTTTTCCGGAAACTTTCAGCTGCATACCGTCTACTACTCCCGCAGGAATTTTGATTGATACGGTTTCGTCCTCCATTACCATTCCGTGTGCGTCTGCCTGAGCTGGTTTATGATCGATCATTTGACCGGTTCCTCCACAAGAAGTACATGGAGTAGCTGTTTGCATTCTTCCTAAAATCGTATTGGTAACACGCATTATCTGTCCTGAACCATTACAGGTTGGACAGGTTCTGTAGGTTACTCCTTTGGCCTGGACTTTACGTTTAACCTTAACTTTTTTCTCAACGCCGTTGGCAATTTCATCCAGCGTAAGTTTTACTTTGATACGAAGATTTCCGCCTTTCATACGACGCTGACCTCCGCCACCGCCACCGCCGAATCCGCCGAATCCGCCGCCAAATGCACCACCGAAAATATCTCCAAACTGACTGAAGATATCATCCATGTTCATGTGGTGGCCGCCGCCAAATCCACCGGCACCGTCAAAGGCCGCGTGACCATACTGGTCGTAACGTGCTTTTTTGTCGGCATCTCCTAAAACTTCATAAGCTTCAGCGGCTTCCTTGAATTTATCTTCCGCGGCTTTATCACCCGGATTTTTATCGGGATGGAATTCAAGCGCTTTCTTACGGTAGGCTTTTTTAATCTGCTCTGCCGTAGCGTTTCTGTCAACACCTAATACTTCGTATAAATCTCTTTTCTTCATCAGTCTGATTTATTTTGGCTTACTGGCCAATAACTACTTTTGGAAAACGGATTATTTTGTCTCCCAGTTTATATCCTTTTTCAACCACATCAACAATTTTTCCTTTTAGCTCGTCTCCGGCAGGAATTTGCGTGATTGCTTCCGCAAAATCAGCATCGAAAGCATCTCCTGATTTCACTTCAACTTCTTCCAGGCCTTTTGTGATTAAAGTTGATTTTAATTTTTCATAAATCAGCTCTACGCCTTTCAAAAGATTTTCGTCTTCGGTTTTTGCAATTTGTGCCATGGCTCTGTCAAAATCGTCCATAACCGGCAACATTGCCTGTAAAACTTCCTGATTGGCAGTCTTAAATAAATCCAGACGCTCTTTTGAAGTACGCTTTTTATAGTTCTCAAATTCGGCAAACAAGCGTAAAAACTTATCTTTCTCCTTTGCTAAATCTTCCTCAAGCTGTTCTTCAACAGTTAACTCAGGATTTGTAATCCCTTGATTTTCCGAAACATTCTCATTTTGCAATTGCTCGTTTTCAATGTTTTCAGTACTTTCCTGGCTCATATTTTTAAATATTTTTTTAAACATTATTTCTTAGTATCGTCATTTGGATTGCAAATGTATTGCCAAAGCGATAAAAAATGTCATTTTGTCATTTGTTTTTTTTGTTTAAAAGTTGGATACCCGAATTATGTTACCTAATTTTAATAAAATTTTAAGAAGTTTTTGATTACGAATAAATAGATTTGTTAAACACAAAAAAATCCTAGTCTATTATGAAAAAGATTATTTTAAGCCTTTTACTTGTTACTTCATTACTTACCGTTTCCTGCAAAAAAAATAATGCCGAAGGAGCAGATGTTAAAGATACTGCTACTGCTGTAGTTTCAGAAGATGGTGCTAAATATACTGCCAACACCAAAGAATCCTTAGTACATTGGACCGGTTCTAAGCCTGGAGGGAAGCATTCCGGAACGATTAATCTTCAGGACGGGGAAGTTTTGGTAAAAGACAACAAAATCGTTTCGGGGAAATTTACCATTAATATGAATACGATTACGGTTACCGATTTAAAACATGATGACGGAAAAGAAGATCTTGAAGCGCATTTAAAAGGAACCGGAGATAAAGAAGGACAGGATCATTTCTTCAATGTAAAAAAATACCCTACGGCAATTTTTATCCTTACTAAAGTTGAAGAGGAAAACGGCAAAAATATTGTTTATGGCAATCTTTCCATAAAGAATGTTACTAAAGCAGTTAATTTCCCGGCTGCTATTTCCATAACTGACAACTTAGTTACTATCGATAGTGAAACATTAGTACTTAACCGTACTTATTGGAATATCAATTATGCCTCTAAATCTGTTTTTGATGATCTGAAAGACAAATTCATTAATGACGAAATTGAGATAAAAGTAAATGTTAAAGCAACAAAATAATTATTAATTCACCATACGTTATATTTTTAAAAAGCATCGGAATTCCGGTGCTTTTTTTATAGGCTTAAACCACTAAGTTATCTAAGGCTTTCTCGAGGATCTTGTATTTGAACTGGAAACCGCTGTCCAAAACCTTTTGGGCACTTACATTCTGGCTTTCGAAAAGCAGGATATGCATTTCACCTAAAATCAGTTGCATTAAGAATTTTGGCACATTCGGCATGATGATATCCTTATCTGAAACATCAGCGATGGTTTTGATTAGTTCTGTGTTGGTTACCGGATGTGGAGCAACGGCATTATAAACACCTTCCCAATTATGCAAAACTGCAAAGAAGAATAAATTTACCAAATCGTGAATGTGAATCCACGACTGCATTTGCTTACCGTTTCCGAAAGCGGCACCCATTCCCGCTTTAACGGGTTTAATCATTTGTGGTAAGGCTCCGCCATCTCTGGCTAAAACCAATCCGATTCTGAGTTTGCAGACTGAAATATTAAGTCTTTTGAATTTCTCCAGCGAATATTCCCATTTTTCGGTCACTGTCCCTAAGAATGTCAGGCTGATTTTTTTATTTTCTTCGGTGTAATATTCTGTATAACTGCTTGGATATATTCCGATGGCGGAAGCGGAAACAATTTGTTTTACCTGATTCGGGTTGTTTTTTAAAGCATTGAACAGAAGATTGGTTGTCAGGATACGGCTTTCGATGATTTCCTGTTTATAAGTATTAGTCCAGCGTTTGGCAATACTGGCACCGGCCAAATGAATTATCGCATCCACTCCAAGCAGGCAATTCTCGTCGATTGTACCTTTTTGGGGATTCCACAGAAAACCGTGATAGTTCGGCTCATTTTCTATTTTTTTGAGAGAAGTAGTTAAGTAGTGGATTGTTATGCCGTTTTGCAAAAGCAACGAAACCAGCTCTTTTCCTATCAAACCTGTGGCTCCTGTTACTAAGACTTTCATGTTCAGCTTTTTATTACAAATTTAAACGCCAAACGGTAAAAATAAATGTTAATTAAGGTAGGTTTAACTTTTGAAAAGCCCTTTATTTTATCTTAATACTCCATTCGAAATCCATTACGGAAACCTGGTCGCCTTTTTCATCAGTTCCGATGGATTGCATCCAGAAAGTTTGGCCTTCTCCAGAGCTAATGGCTCTTTGAATGGCTTCCTCTATTAAGTGACCGTCTTTACACGTAAAAGTGATTCTTCCCCTAGCCTTTTTAGTAAAGTTACCTTTATTATTAGCTACCAGCATGGAAATTTTCTTTCCGCTTTTCTTTATTTGATACATAACCAAAGCCCCTGTAGTAAGTTCTGCCGCCATGGCCTGTACTGCAAAATACATGGAATCAAAAGGATTTTGGTTGAACCAACGATGTTTAACCGTTGCCACACATTCCTGGGTTGAAATCGCCTTTACCCTAACTCCACTCCAAAAAGCAGAAGGCAACTTAAAAAATAAAAAGGTATTCAATTTTGCTGGTGTAAACTCCA
This sequence comes from uncultured Flavobacterium sp., assembly GCF_946481155.1. Next base: position 718 of record NZ_CAMLMK010000066.1, on the reverse strand, counting down.
TAACACTTGATTTTCCGCTAATGTACAAAAAAACACTATGCATTCATACAAAAAAATATATGTTAAAATAAAGTTAATATTTAGTACTTTGTATTGCAAGGTATCTTCTTTTAGCCTTATCTTTGTATAAGAAATTAATAGTCTATCTATAGTATTATAAAAAATAAAATCAATCATCATGAAAAAATCAATCATTTATTTAGGAATCGCTTTAGTAACTTTTACCAATGTAGCTTTAGCATTAGATTTTCAACAATCGCAAGAGCAGGAAAATCTTAACCCGACCCAAACAACATTCGCAACCGAAAATTTAGAGTCGGATGCAAATAATGCAGGGAAAGTAAATCGCAGTGAAGGCGGAAATCAGAAAGAAGTTAATCCTGAAACAATCACGTTCCCTACTTACCAAAAAACCATTGAAGAAGTTATCGCTGAAAACAATCTTATAATAGAAAGCGATCTTTCACTGGAACAAACTACCGAAGAATCTATAGCTGAAGATAATCTTCTTGCCATCGTAACAGAGGTTCATACTCAAAACAGTGAAGAAGTAATGGCTGAAAGAATATTCCAGGACGGCCAAATCATTGAGAGCCCGGTTTTAAATGCCACCAAAAAAGAGACGAAATAACAATGTTAAAATTATGTTAATTATTAGTACTTTGTATTGCAAGGTATCTTCTTTTAGACTTATCTTTGTATAAGAAATTAATGGTCT
>NZ_CAMLMK010000065.1 GCF_946481155.1 uncultured Flavobacterium sp. | reverse complement strand
ACTCTCAAAATGTCCAATATCTGCCAAAAGTAGCTTGTTTTCGGCTTCGTAAAACTGATGGTATTTCAGATCGGCCGTAAGAAAAGCATCCGCTCCGGCTGCTATGGCATTCTTAATCGCAAAACTTCCGGAACCGCCTAAAACAGCGACTTTTTTTATCGGTTTGCCCAAAAATGAACTATGCCGAATTCCTCCGCATTCCATCTTTTTCTTAACGAATTTCATAAAATCGGTTTCAGGCATTTCCTGTTCCAACTCGCCAATCATACCCAGTCCGATATTTTGATGTTCGTTCTGTAAATCGTAGATTTCGTAAGCAACTTCTTCGTAAACATGAGTGGAAAACAGTGCTTTAAGGATTTTAGGCTGCAAATGTTTTTCAAAAATGACTTCAATTTTAATTTCTTCGTTTTCCACAAACTCAAAACGCTCTCCGATTTCCGGATTACTGTTTTCATTGCCCATATAGGTCCCAATGCCTTTTGAGCTGAAACTACAGTCTTCATAATTGCCGATTTTTCCTGCTCCGGCATCAAATAGTGCATTGCGTAATTCCTCTACGTTTTCCGGAATAGTGTAAGTGACTAATTTTTGAATAAAACTTTGTTTCGGAACCAAAATGCGGGTATTTGTTAGGCCTAAAGCATCACAGAAAATTTTATTTACACCTTTTTGATGATTGTCCAGGGCAGTATGTACGGCATAAATAGCAATATCGTTTTTGATTGCTTTGATAATGGCGCGCTCTACGTAATTTTTTGCTGTGATTTTTTTCAGTCCGGAGAATAAAATAGGGTGGAAGCAAACTACAAGATTGCATTTTTTTGCAATGGCTTCATCAATTACCGATTCCAATGCATCGTGGCACACCAGAATTCCTGTCGCCTTATTTTCGGCGTCGCCAACTAAAAGTCCAACATTATCAAAGTCCTCGGCGTAGGCCAAAGGAGCCATTTTTTCTAAAATCGGGAGGATGTCTTTTATTTTACTCATAGGATTCTGTTTTTCGGATGTCAGTCTTCGATTTGAACTATTTTTCTGTATAACAAAGTAACGAATAATCGCAGAACTTTTTTCAAAAAGATAAAAAATAGCTACATTCGTAGTATGGATTTTCTTAGAAAAATACTCTTCCCTTTTGCCGTTTTGTACGGATTTATAATGTCATTTCGCAATTTCCTGTACGATAAGGGAATTTTGAAATCGGTGGCGTTTGACGTTCCTATTATTGCAGTGGGAAACCTGAATGTAGGCGGCACCGGTAAAACGCCTCAGATTGAATATTTGGTGCAGTTACTTTCGCCGACTTACAGAGTGGCAACGTTAAGCAGGGGTTACAAAAGAAAATCGAAAGGCTTTTTATTGGCCGATAATAGTTCGACTGCAGAAATGCTTGGTGATGAGCCTTTTCAATTTTTTCAAAAATTCCCGCACATTCAGGTGGCAGTGGATGAAAACAGAGTTCATGGAATTGAACAATTGCTTTCGCAGCAACCCAAACCTGAGATTATATTGCTGGATGACGCCTTTCAGCATCGAAAGGTTCAGGCTGGATTTTACATACTTCTTACGGCTTATAATGATTTGTATTGCGATGATCTGATCCTTCCGGCCGGTAATCTTCGGGAGGGAAGGGATGGCGCTGACAGAGCCAATTTAGTGATAGTTACCAAATGTCCTCCGCATCTGACCGTTACTCAGGAAAATGAAATTAAAACCAAGCTGAAACTGATCGCGCATCATCAGCCCTTGTTTTTTACCTACATCGAATATGACAGCTATATTTATTCGGAAGACCGGAAGATAGGGGTGCAGGAAGCTAAAAATGTTAATAATTTAGTGGTGGCGGGTATAGCGAAACCGACAGCTTTTTTTGCATATTTGCAGGCTGCGAAAAAAAATACGATGGTCTTTTCGGATCATCACAATTTTACGCCGCACGATATTGAAACGATAAAAACAAAAGCAAAAGGCAATCTTATAATTACAACAGAAAAGGACTTTGTACGCTTAAAAGGAAAACTGCCGAAAGAACAGTTATTTTATTTGCCGATAAAAAGCACGTTCGTGAATTATAAAGACGACTTTGATAAAAGAATAATGAATTATGTGGGAGCAAGTACAGGAAACCGTTAATTATATCAAATCGAAAACCAATTTTTCTCCGGAATACGGTGTGATTTTAGGTTCGGGTTTGGGTGGGTTTACAGAGGATATTCAGATAGAATTTACTTTACAGTATAATGAAATTCCGAATTTCCCGGTATCCACAGTGGAGGGTCATAAAGGTGCCTTGGTTTTCGGAACTATTGAAAATAAGAAAGTTGTTGCGATGCAGGGACGCTTTCATTTTTATGAAGGTTACGATATGAAGCAGGTGACTTTTCCTGTTCGCGTAATGAAATACTTGGGTGTAGAGAAATTAATCGTTTCGAACGCTTCAGGAGGTGTGAATCACGAATATCGCGTAGGTTCGATTGTGATCATTAAAGACCATATTAATTTTATGCCGGAGCATCCGCTAAGAGGAAAGAACGATGAGCGTTTTGGTCCGCGTTTTGTAAACATGAGCGAGCCATACAGTCGTAAGATGATTGCTAAAGCAAAAGCTATTGCTTCCGATCTGGATATTGAGGTAAAAGACGGTGTGTATCTTGGCTTACAAGGACCAACATTCGAAACACTTTCCGAATACCGCATGGTGAAAATTCTTGGCGCTGACTGTGTTGGAATGTCTACTGTTCCGGAAGTAATCGTAGCGGCTCATATGCAGTTGGAATGCTTCGGGATTTCCGTAATTACCGATATGGGGGATGAAGAGAGTATCGACACCATTACACATAAAGAGGTTTTGGAGGCGGCACAAGAAGCAGAGCCGAAAGTACGAAACCTGATTAAAAACCTTATTATTCAGTATTAATTTTTTCGTGGATGGTGATGGCTATGATTTCGTAGAATTTCTCCGGATCGAAAGGTTTTGTAATTACCTCATTCATGCCAAAAGATAACAGCATTTCTTTATTCTCATCCAATGAAATTGCCGTAAGGGCTACAATTGGAGTTTCCTGGTTGAATTTACGTATTTGCTCGGTAGCGGTAGTTCCGTTAATTCCAGGAAGGTGTACGTCCATTAAAACTAAGTCATAGGTGTTGTCGCGCATATGTTCCACGGCTTCTTCACCATTTTCAATGATTACGCAGGACATTTGTTTTCTTTCCAGCATTTTTTGGGTAATCATCTGGTTGATTTTATTGTCTTCTACCAAAAGGATTTTCTTGCCGATAAGCCATTCTTCTTCATAAGTCGGACCGGTTTTTTTCTCAAGTTTCTTCTCGCTCACCCTGAAGGAGATGTCAAAATAGAAACGTGTGCCTTTATTTTCTTCACTGTCCAGTTTGATTTTTCCGCCTAATAAATGAACCAGTCGTTTTACAATGGCAAGTCCTAATCCGGTTCCGCCATATTTCCGGTTGATTTCCACGGAACCTTGCGTGAAACTGTCAAAGATGGTTTCCAGTCTGTCTTTAGGAATTCCAATACCGGTATCGCGTACTTCAAAAAGAATCTTTACAGTATTTGTTTTTTCTTTTTTTACCGATGCCGAAACCCAAACATTCCCGTTTTTAGTGAATTTAATCGCGTTATTGACTAAATTGATAAAAATCTGGGATAATTTTGTTGGATCGCCAATAAGTACAGATGGAATTTTCTCGTCGATTTCCAGATGATAAACAGTTTTGTTTTTATTGGCAATTTCAGTAAACGAACCAAGTATGTTTTCCAATAAATCACGAAGGTCAAAATCAATGCTTTCCACTTCCACTACATCCGATTCTACTCTGTTAATTTCCAGGATGTCATTAATGAAAGTCAGCAGGTAATTTCCGGAGAATTTCAGCGAATTCAGATAATTCATCTGGGTTGCTTTCGGATTGTCTTCCAGTAGGATATGTGTAATCCCATTGATGGCGTTAAGTGGCGTACGCAATTCGTGACTTACTGTGGAAAGGAATTCTGCTCTTGCCTTAGAGGCTCTTTCTGCTTTCTCTTTCTCTATTTCAAGCTCCTGATTTTTATCTTTTAATAATTGGTTGGTTTTTGTTCGTATGATATTGTTCTTATATAACGAAAGACTCAAAAGCGATAAAATTGAAATTAAAGCGATACTCAGAATACTAATCAGCTTAGAAAATTTAATGGATTTTTCCTGAGCTTTATTCTCGCGGTTTATTTTATCGATGGTTTTCAGTTGTTCCGAAGCGATGTATTTTTCATAAGTTGGTGCTCCGGCTGTGTTGTTTCTTATAATAAGTAGTGAATCCCTGATGGCGACAAATTTTTTCAGGTAAAAATGCGACATCTTAGGTGATTTCTTTAAATCATGTAATTCGCTTAAGCGTCTGAGAATCCGTAATTTTTGATGGGTATTTGATCCTTCTGTCGAAATAGCGTAGGCTTTATCTAGGTTTAGGATTGCGGCATTGAGATCGTTTTTTTTCTCCTCAATGTCAGCTAACTGAAAATAGGCTTCGGCTTTGGCATCAAAAATATTTTCTACGTTGGTCTTATCGATAATTTCATTAAACTGCTGTATTGCAGCAGCCACTTCTCCTTTATTTTTCAGGATAATTCCTTTCTGTAAATTGATAAGGTCAATCGCGTCAGGAATGTTGATGGTTTTATATTCAGCGGAAGCCTTGTTGAAATAATTTTCGGCGAGATTCAGGTCGTTTTTTTCCAGATAACTCAACCCAAGACTAAAATAACAGTAAGCGCTGTTTGAAGAAGGAGCCAGATTATTGTATATCGTAATGCTGCGGATGAAATTTTCGATGGCTTCGTCATAACGTTTCAGCTCGTGATAGATCCCTCCTAAGGTTAAATAGCTGTCGGCCAACTCTCTTTGCAGCTGATATTTTTTAGCGTATTGCAGGGACTTTCTGGCATACACAAAGGCTTTATCATAATCAAAACTGCTTTTGTGGAAATTAGAAACTTCAAGGTAATAAGTGACACTGTCAACTTTAACAGTCGTATTTTTCTCTTGGGAGAAACTGTTAAATATGACAGATAAGAAGAAGGATAAAATGTAGAAATACTTCATGTCTATGCCTGAAATTCTGCATAAATATAAGAAATTATTTCTTTGAAACGAAACGAATTAGGTCAATTATTCGCGAAGAATAACCAATTTCATTATCGTACCATCCAACCACTTTTACCATTTTGTCGATTACGGAAGTCAGCTGTGCATCGAAAAGGCAAGAATTAGTGTTGCCTAAGATGTCTACTGAAACAATTGGGTCCTCGGTGTAATCCAAAATTCCCTTTAATTCGTTTTCAGCTGCTTTTTTGAAGGCGTGGTTAATTTCTGTTATGGAAACCTCATGTTTTACATTGAAAGTAATGTCCGTTAACGAGCCGTCAGGAACCGGTACACGGATGCCGCAACCGCCCATTTTTCCTTCAAGATGAGGGAATATTTTAGTGATTGCCTTGGCTGCTCCTGTAGTTGTGGGTACAATCGATTGCGAGGCAGCACGTGCTCTTCGTAAGTCTTTATGTGGCTGATCGTGAAGGCTTTGGTCGGTTGTATACGAATGTACGGTTGTGATATACGCCTGTTCGATGCCACACAATTCTTCAATGACTTTAATCATCGGCGCAGCATTATTGGTGGTACAGCTGGCGTTTGAAATAATGGTTTCGCTTCCGTCAAGAATATGTTCGTTTACGCCCAATACAACTGTTTTGATGGAATCGTCTTCCGGTGGCGCGGAAAGGATTACTTTTTTTGCTCCTGAAGTCAGGTGTTCTTCTGCTAAATGATGTTTTAAGAACTTTCCCGTGGCTTCAATTACGATATCAATTTCCAGATCCTCCCAATCGAGATGGGAAATAGCTCTCTCGTTAAAAAACAAATAGGATTTTCCGTCAACTATTATAGCTTTTTCGCTTGCTGATACGTTGTGTTGCAATATGCCGTGGATACTGTCGTATTTCAGCAGATGAGCCATGGTTTTAGTGTCGGCAATATCGTTTATCGCCACTACTTCTATCGTTGGATGATTAAGTAATAATCGGAAAAGATTACGTCCAATACGACCAAATCCGTTTATTGCTATTCTTGTTTTTAATGCCATAAAGTTAGAATGTCATAAAGTTTTAAAGGCCAAAAGACAGGTGATTTCTAAAGTATTTAGCAACTGTATGACTTTCGGCTTTAAGACTTTTCGGCTTATAAAATATGTTTTTGAGCATGGTAAGATGAACGAACGAGAGCACCACTTTCCACATGACGGAATCCTAATTCTTTCCCGATTTGCTCGTATTTTTCAAATTGTTCCGGAGTGATGAATTCTTTTACCGGCAGATGTTTTTTACTTGGCTGAAGGTACTGGCCGATAGTAACGATATCCACATTCGCTTCACGCAAATCTTTCATCGTCTGGATTACTTCTTCTTCGGTTTCACCTAATCCCAACATGATGCCCGACTTTGTTCTGCGAATGCCTTGATCTTTTAGGTATTTCAAAACCGCCAGACTTCGGTCATATTTAGCCTGAATACGCACTTCACGGGTTAATCGGCGCACCGTTTCCATGTTGTGGGATACTACTTCCGGACTAACTTCTATAATCCGGTCCAGGTTTCTTTCCACTCCCTGAAAATCCGGGATAAGTGTTTCTAATGTAGTTTCGGGATTCATTCTTCGGATCGCTTTCACCGTTTCCGCCCAAATGATAGAACCCATATCTTTAATGTCGTCACGATCCACGCTTGTCACAACCGCATGTTTGATATTCATGATCTTAATCGAGCGCGCCACTTTTTCAGGTTCGTCCCAATCCACCGTTTCCGGTCTTCCGGTTTTTACGCCACAGAAGCCGCAGGAACGCGTACAGACATTTCCAAGAATCATGAAAGTTGCTGTTCCTTCACCCCAACATTCGCCCATATTCGGACAGCTTCCCGAAGTACAGATTGTATTCAGTTTGTATTTGTCTACCAGTCCGCGTAATTCGGTATATTTTTTACCGGTAGGCAGCTTTACGCGAAGCCATTTCGGTTTTCCGACAGGAAGGATGTTGGATTCTAAAACAGTATTCATGTTCTCAAATATTTGAGGCAAAGATAAGCAATGTTGTTAATCTGAGTATCGGTTTAACGGATTTTTAATAGAGGGAAACACAATGGTAGTCAGTGCTTTCCCTTTCCGATAAAAAATGGTATTTTAGCGGGAATTTATTCTAAACGCCAAAATCTTATGAAAATATCCGGATTGCTGACCGAATTCCTCGAAAGCGAAAAGGCTTCGGGGATTATTTTGATTGCCTGTACACTTGTCTCCTTGTCGCTTGCCAATGCTGTTTTTGGTGAAAGTTATGCGCATTTTTGGGAGCTTAAAATCGGTTCGCATTCCCTGGAACATTGGATTAATGACGGACTGATGACAATTTTCTTTCTTCTAATTGGATTGGAATTAGAACGAGAGGTCTATATCGGCGAATTGTCCAAAATAAATAAAGCGCTTTTTCCGGTCATAGCAGCTATTGGAGGAATGCTTGTCCCTGCAGGTATTTATCTGTTTTTTAATCATGGAACACCTACGCAGTCCGGTGCCGGAATTCCTATGGCGACGGATATTGCTTTTGCATTGGCTGTATTGTCATTGTTGGGAAAACGCGTTCCTGTTTCTTTGAAAATATTCCTTACCGCATTGGCAGTGATTGACGATTTGGGCGCAATTTTAGTGATTGCCTTCTTTTATACTGACACACTTTCATTGCTCAATTTGGGTATCGCACTGGGGATTATGGCTGTTCTTTTTGTTTTTAACCGAATGAAAGTAAACAATTGGATCCCTTATGTTTTAGGTGGAATAGGCATGTGGTATTTTATGCTGAATTCTGGTATTCATGCTACGATTTCGGGCGTATTGCTGGCGTTTGTGATTCCGTTTGGTGACGGAAGTGAGAAGACAATCTCCTATAAGATGCAGCATATGTTGCACAAGCCTGTAGCGTTTATTATCCTTCCTGTTTTTGCTTTGGCTAATACCGCTATCCTGATAGGAAATGACTGGATCGAGGGGTTAAAACATGAAAACAGCATCGGGATTTTTCTCGGATTGGTGCTCGGGAAACCGCTTGGGATATTCCTGTTTTGCTTTTTCGCAGTTGCTTTTGGTTTATGTCAATTGCCAAAAGGATTGAGGTGGAATCATATTTTTGCAACCGGATTTTTAGCCGGAATAGGGTTTACGATGTCGATTTTTATTACGCTTTTAGCTTTTAAATCCCAGCCTGACGAAGTACCCATTTCCAAAATAACTATTATGATTTCTTCTTTAGTTGCCGGAGTTATTGGGTTTTTATTGCTGAAAAGAATGCTTAGGATTTCAGATGTCAATTCAGATGGCAATGAAGTAGAATAAAAAAAGCAGGACTAAATCCTGCTTTATGTTTAATTTACATTAACTGTGATCGGTAAGTTATAAGCGGTTCGCACCGGTTGGCCGTTTTTATAGCCTGGGGACCATTTGGTTTTTATGCTATTCAAAACTCTTGTTGCTTCTTTACCAAGGTTGTATCCCGGATCTCTGGTCACTCTGATGTTAGAAAGCGTTCCGTCTTTTTCAATTACAAAAGCTACAAGTACTTTTAAGGTTTTAACTTCTTCGTCCGCTTCCGGGGTTTTGAAATTTTTACCCACAGTGCTTAAAAAGGCTCCAATTCCGCCTGGATATTGTGGCTGCATTTCCAATGTCGCTATATTTTCGATAACGTTAGATGATGCTCCATTTCCTGGATTAGCCGCTACGGGAGGAGCTACATTGGTTGTAGTTGCTGTAGGTCCGTCAGTATTCACTTGGCCAATGTGAGCGTTTTGCAATTGGTCATTTGTAGGTGTTTCTTCTGTTACATTATTTCGATTAGCAACAACCATGTTGATATTGACTGTTTTTTCTTTTATTAGTGGCTCAGGTGCTACAGTTTCTTCAGTTTTTGGTTCTTCTTTTTGCTGCAGCTTTACCTCTGTAAACTGCAGGATTTCATCCGGTTCTGTAATAGGGCAACTCACGATGGCTTCTTTAGGTTGTAAAGAATTAATCACAACCGGAATTGCCGCAGCACCTCCTAATAAAAATAATGCTGAAAAAAGTGCTTTAATTGTGGTTTTTGGATTTTCAGTTCTTAACTGATAGGCACCATACGCTTTGTTTCGTCCTTCGAAAACCATGTTTAACCAACCGGTTTCGTAAATGTTGATTTTAGACATAATAAATAGTTTTGAGGTTAATTAAATTTAGTTTTTTATTTAATAACGAAAACTATGCGAGCATATTGTTTTAAATGTTAAATATTTGTGAAATTTTTTTCAAGTTAACATTTAGAAATAAAACATGTAAGGAAAAGTAGGTATTTGTTGAAGGAAAATCAATGAATTAGCGCTTTTGCTGAATGATTTCTGCCAGTAGCTTTTTAGCCCGTAAAAGTTTAATCTTTACATTATTCAAAGGCTCTTCAAGTTCATCGGAGATTTCCTGATAACTCATTTCCTGAAAATAACGTAATTGTATGACTTCCTGGTATGCGGGTTTTAATTCTTTTATTAACAAAAGTAACCGTGCAAGGTTTTGTTCCTTGATAATTTCATCTTCAACAGTGGGAGTGGTGTCGGCAACATCGTAAGCCTGATTGTCTTCTTCGTCGTTCATTTCCACAAACAAGCTCGATTTCTTCTTGCGCAACATATCGATATGGACGTTCTTAGCGATTGCAATCAGCCAGGTGTTGAAGCCGAATTCCGGATTATATGTGGCTATTTTGTCGAATGCTTTCGCGAAAGTTTCAATAACGATATCTTCTGTGTCGGTTTCGTTTTCCGTTCGTTTCAGCATAAACCCATACACTTCGTTCCAGAAAAAATCCAATAAAAAAGTAAAGGCTACCTGGTCACCCATTTTAGCCTTTTCAATATTTCGTTGTATGATTTCGGAGGTTATTTCCAATGTACCGGTTTTGAAATTAAGTTAGTGAAAAACACGTTCAACTGCGTGAAGATAAGGATTATTTCGATAACCGGGAACCAATACATCACGTCTTTTTCTTTCAGTTTTGCCGCTGCATAGCCTAAAGTAGTCCAAGCAAAAATATATCGGAAAACGATCAATCCGCCCACAAGCATCCATTGGAACTGAAAAGCCAGTAAAAGAATGGCTAACAGCAGGAATGCCAGCTGCGAGATATAGTACAATCCCAGTTGGAATTTATCAAAACCTTTGTATAATTTGGCCGTGGAAACATGACGGCGCTTTTGACGGAACCATTCTACCCATGTTTTTTTCGGTTCGGAAACCGTAAAACTTTCCTGGGTGTAGCAAATGGTAGTGTTATGTCGGTTGGCTGCCTGATTAATGAACAAATCGTCATCTCCTGAACGCATGCTCATGTGCTCAATAAATCCGTTTACCCTGAAAAATTCTTCGCGTTTATAAGCCAAATTTCTTCCAACACCCATATAAGGCTTGCCCATTTTCGCCCATGAAAAATATTGGGTAGCCGTAAGCATGGTTTCGAAGCGAATGATTTTGTTGAGGAAGGAGCCTTTGACTCTTTCATAAGCGCCATAACCTAAAACGATGGTTTTGTGCATGGTAAACTGCGCGCTCATGTTCAGGATCCAGTCTTTTGAAGTAGGATAGCAATCGGCATCAGTGAAAAGCAGGTATTCTTTTGTAGCGGCTTTAATTCCTAAAGTAAGCGCGAATTTTTTGTTGCCCCAAAAGGCTTCGTTGTTTTGAACCTTAACTAATTTAATATTGGAATACTGGCGTTCGAAGGCTTCAAAAATCTCTAGGGTTTCATCGCTCGAAGCATCGTCGATCAGGACAATTTCATAATCGGAGTAATTCTGCTCAGCAAGAATAGGGATAAATTTTCTAACATTCTCTGCTTCGTTTTTGGCGCAGACGATTACTGAAACAGGAATGCGCTTCGGAGTAATTTTCTGAGTTTTTGCAAATGCAAATTTCCCAAAAACAACTAAATAATAAAACAGTTGGATGGCAATGATTCCGATAAAAACGTAAAGTAAAATTAGCAGCATATAGAATTTGAATCGGTGTTAGAATGTGTGCTGCAAATGTACAAATCAAATCTTAAATTTCCACCGGAAATCGTAAAATAGCGCGGTGCTATTTTCGCTGTTTTGCCATTTCACAGGCAATCAGATGTGCGTTTGGATCATCACTTTTTTGCAATTCTGAAATAATAACAGCATGGTTTTTATCGTCACGGTTTTGAGAAAGTTTCTTTTGTGCCTGAATCTCTGTAATTTCAATTTCAAAAGCTACAATGCCTTTGGTCTGCATCATGGTTTCTGCCGAAAGATTTTCAATTTTTACAGGGTTTTCGGAAATTGCTTCATATTTGTCCACCAGTTTTTTCAAAGCGGAAAGCATCTCTTCGCCTTCTATAATCCTTATTTTTCCATAAACGTGAACAGCAATGTAATCCCACGTAGGGACATTTTCATGATCATACCATGAGGAAGAAATATAGCTGTGCGGACCCGAAAATATGGCAAGAACCTGAGTGTCTTTGTCAAAGCTTTTCCATTGCGGGTTTTCTTTTGAAATGTGCCCGAATAACACTTCTTTGCCTTCTGTATTGGTGTCAAGTTCCATCGGGATATGCGTTCCCCAAAGTTTTCCTTCGGTCTGATTCACCAAAATACCAAAGCTGTTGCTTTTTAAAAAGCTGCGGATGTCTTCGGCGTTTTCATTTTTATAGATAGCTGGAATGTACATAGGAAGTTTAGTTTTTTAGTGTTGCGTATTCAGACCAATTCAGGCCTTCCAGCAATTGCTTATTTGAGAATTCAATATGAATTACTCTTCTGCGGTTGCTATTTTTTGACCGGTTCGAACCATGAAGTAATAAAGGTTTCATAATCATAATGCCGCCGGCTTCAACATTGCAGAAAGTTTCCTGTTCCGTTGAAAAATCAATATTTTCCGGGCGGTATATTTTTCTGAGATGTGATGCTTCAATGATTTTTAAGGCGCCGTTATTTTCGTCGGTAGCATCAAGGTGGATTCGTACCGTGAAAATATTTTCGAGAATATCGAGCGTGGGCTGCACTGCAAACTGATTGTTTTTTGTGGTCCATCCGCTAAAATTTTCCACATCTTTTTTACCGTCCACTGAAATCGTTAAATCCTGATGATAGGATACGAACCAATTTGATTCTTCCGGCTTATCGAAATAGATGGATTTAATGATGAAAAAATCTTCTCCGGCAATATCGGAAATTAACTTGTGGAGCCTTTTATTGAAAATAAGCTCTTTGATTTCGGGAATTTCATTTAGGAACTGTCGGATAGCAAATAAGTCGGCCGACTTCAGGAAATTTTTCCCGCCTGAATTTGAATTTTCAATCACTGATATTAATTTTCCTATCTCGTCTTTGGTATAGATGTCATCAATAATTGAAAAACCTTTTTCGTGCAAGTGGGTTTTATTTTCTGAAAAATCCATCACTATTTTCTTTAAATGATATTCACTTCCGCCTCAATCGCAATCCCATATTTCTCCAGAATGGTTTTCTGGATGTCTTTGGAAACATTTAGGATTTCCTGTCCGGTGGCGTTGCCGTAATTTACCAGAACCAATGCCTGTAATTTGTGAATGCCCGCATCGCCAAATCGTTTTCCTTTGAATCCGGCCTGTTCAATAAGCCATCCTGCAGGAACTTTTACTTCGGTTTCCGAGATCGTATAATGCGGCATATCAGGGAATTTTGCGTGCGCTTTTTCAAAAGTTTCTTTTGAAACAATCGGGTTTTTAAAGAAGCTTCCGCTGTTGCCCAATTCTTTAGGATCCGGCAGCTTGCTTCTTCGGATGGCAATCACTGCATTGCTCACTTCCTGAATTGTCGGATCGGTAATGTTGTGTTTTGCCAATTCGCCATCAATGGCGCCATAAGAGGTGTTGACTTTATGGTTTCGCTTAGTAAGCTTGAAAACTACCGAAGTGATTACATATTTATCTTTCGCTTCATTCTTGAAAATGCTTTCGCGGTACCCGAATCTGCATTCTTCATTGGTAAAAGTTATAATTTCCTGGGTGTCCATTTTCATGGCGTCACACGAAACAAAAGTGTCTTTGATTTCGGCTCCGTATGCCCCGATATTCTGAATAGGAGTAGTGCCTACATTTCCGGGAATCAGGGACATGTTTTCAATACCACCGAAGTTCTGCTCCAGGTTCCATAACACAAATTCATGCCAGTTTTCGCCTGCATTTCCCTGAACCCAAACAAAATCATCGTCCTCTTTCAGGATTTTTTTTCCTTTTAAGTTTACATAGATTACTAAAGCATCAATATCCTGCGTTAAAAGCATATTGCTTCCACCACCCAAAATGAACAGCTTTTCGTTTTGGTACTCTTTCAGGATTTGTGCTAATTCATCTGTAGTGCTAACTTCTACAAACGATTTCGCCTTGGCTTCAATGCCAAACGTATTGTAGTTTTTCAGCGAGAAATTGTGTTTGATTTCCATTGGGAATTCGGCATTTAATTATTGAAGTTGCGCTCGTAATTCGGTTTCCGAAACAAATCCGTTCTTCTTCCAGATTTCTTTTCCGTCTTTGTAAATAATCACCGCCGGAAGTTCCGAATAGCCTAAGACATTGAAAAGCGATTTGTTTTTATCGGCATCCACACGAATAATTTTGGCTTTGCCTTCATATTCTTTCTCCATCTTAGCTAAATAAGGCGCCATTTTTTTGCATGGGCCACACCATTCCGCATAGAAATCGATTACAACCGTTTTGCCGGATGCGATTAGTTTTTCATAGTCGGTTTTGGTCATTCCGGCGTCTGCTGTTTTTTGAGAAGTTGGATGAGCAGCACTCCACTTCATATAGCCACCGTCCATTTCATAGATTTTTGTAAATCCCATCTCACTAAGTTTTGATGCGGCTTTTTTACTTCTTCCGCCAGCAAGGCAGTACACAAAAACGGGTTTCGCTTTGTCTAATTTTTGTACCGATGCCTCGAAATTATCACCACTCCAGTTGATGTTTTCAGCTTTGTCTAAATGCCCTTCCGAAAACTCACCCGGTGTTCTTACATCTAATAGTTGCGCATTTTCAACACTTTTCAGTTTGTTTTCAAATTCGGAAACCGACATGCTTTCAAAATTCTGGCTGTTACTGCAATTGGTGAAAAGCAGCGCTATTGTTAAGGATAATATGATTTTTATAGTTTTCATTTTTGCGGATTATGAGTGCGTAAAATTACAAATTAAATAGTTTGTATGACTGATGCGTGGTTTTTACGATATTTTCGGTACGTTCCGGGTGGGTATCAGAAATGAACAGCTGCCCGAAAGTCTCGTCATTGACCATTTCTACGATCTTGCTCACGCGGGTCTCGTCTAATTTATCGAAAATATCATCAAATAATAAGATGGGCAAGACGCCGCTTTGTTTTCTGATGAATTCGAACTGGGCGAGCTTTAAGGCTATTAAAAATGATTTCTGTTGTCCCTGTGATCCGAATTTCTTTATCGGAAAGCCATCTATCTCAAAGGATAAATCATCTTTGTGAATACCTGCACTGGTATATTGCAGGGCGCGGTCTTTGGCTAAATGCTCTTCAAAAAGTACTGATAACGGTTTTTCGGAAAGTTGGCTTTCGTAAACAATCTGAACCGATTCTGCTGAATTGGTTATCGCCTGATGGTGTTTGCTGAAAATCGGAATGAAATCATCGAGAAACTGCTTTCTTTTTTCGAAAATATCGGTTCCTAAAGTATCTAACTGTTCATTGTAAATGGAAAGTGTGTCTTCTTCAAAAGTATAATTCACGGCAAAATATTTCAGCAAGGCATTACGCTGGGCGACAATTTTCTGATATTGAATCAATTGCTGCAAATAAGTAGTGTCGAGTTGCGAAATTACACTGTCGATAAATTTTCTGCGGGTTTCGCTGCCTTCGATAATCAGATCCTGATCGGAAGGGGAAATAATCACGAGTGGAATAAAGCCAATATGTTCGGAAAAGCGTTCGTAAGGCTTGTTGTTGCGTTTGAGGATTTTTTTCTGGCCTTTTTTCATGCTGCAGACGATCTGTTCGTCTCGATTGTCTTTTTCAAAAGTGCCGTCTGCGACAAAAAACTCTTCCCCATGACGGATATTCTGAACGGCAAGCGGATTAAAATAACTTTTCCCGTACGCCAAATGATAAATAGCATCCAGAACATTGGTTTTTCCGATGCCGTTTTTCCCAACAAAGCAATTAATTTTTGCGTCGAAGTCAAAAGTGGCCTCGGCAATATTCTTATAATTGTAAAGGGAAAGTCTCTTTAAATGCACGCGGAATCCGAATTATTTCAGAAAATTTAAATCATTTTTCAAAAGTGGGTGCAAATTATTGAAAAATATCGACAAAAAGGATTTCCATATATGAATAAATATTTTATTTTTGCCGTTCATTAAACTAAAATAGATGGCAACATATAACAAAAGAGGATATAAAGCTCCTAAACCAAAAGACGAAGCTGCGGACAATCAGGTTGACGTTGATGTATTAGACAACATTAAAGAAGAAGATAGCGCAACGGCGGAGGTATTTAATACTTTGGATGAAAGTGCTAACAAACTTGAGGACTGGGTTGCTAAAAATCAGAAATATATTTTCGGGGTTGTAGGTGCCATTGCATTTGTAGCTGCCGGATATTTATTATACGACAAATTTATTGTGGAGCCGAAAGAAGAGGACGCTGCAAACGAAATGTTTCAGGCGCAGCAGTATTTTCAACAAGCTGTTGACGGACAGGTGGCTAATGATTCTTTATACAACCTTGCCTTAAAAGGTGGTGAAGGTAAGTTAGGTTTCATTGGAATCGCTGATAATTTTTCCGGTACAAAAGCGGCTAACCTGGCACATTACTATGCAGGTATGGCTTATCTTAACACTGGGAAATTCAAAGAAGCAGTAGCGCAGTTAGAGCAATTTAAATCGGAAGATATGTTCTTAAAGGCAATTGCAACAGGAGCTATCGGAGATGCTTTCTCTGAATTAGGCCAAAAAGAGGATGCTTTAAGTTACTACCAAAAAGCAGCCGAAGCCAATGCAAATGACTTCACTACACCAAGATATTTATACAAAGCAGGTCAAATGGCTTTAGACATGGGTAAGAAAGCGGAAGCTTTGAAATTCTTTACTGAAATTAAAGAGAAATACGAGACTTCTCAGGAAGGCGCAAGTATCGATGCTATGATTGCAATGGTTGA